>CAXAYM010000223.1:0-4453 GCA_963973175.1 uncultured Arenimonas sp. | reverse complement strand
CTGCGGCACCGGATGCAGGGCGAGTTCGCCCTCGCTGCAGTCCTGGCCCGGCGAGCGCAGGCGAAGCGGCAGGCCAAGGGCCTGCGCCGCGGCGAGCAGGGTGTCCGGATCGGCGTAGGCCAGCAGCTCGGCCGTGCGCGGACGCTGGGCCAGCCGGACGCAGAGTTCGGGACCGATGCCGGCCGGCTCACCCGGTACCAGGGCCAGCCGCGGTCGCATGGCTCAGGCGTCCGTCAGGCGGCTCTCGACAAAGGCTTCCGAGCGCAGCTGGCGCAGGTAGCGCTCGTACTCTTCCTCGGCCTTGCGCTGGGCGATGATCTCGCGCGCCTGGTTGCGGCGGTTCTGCTCGGTGACGTCCTGCTCGCGCATGCCCAGGCGCTTGATGATGTGCCAGCCCACTTCGCTCTGGAAGGGCTGCGAGAGCTCGCCGTCCTGGAGCTGGGTGATCTGCGAGCCGACCGAGGTGCCCCAGGCATTGACCGGGAACCAGCCCATGTCACCGCCGTCGTTGCGGGTCATGGTGTCTTCGGAGAATTCGCGGGCCAGCTTGCCGAAATCCTCGCCGGCGGCGATGCGCGCGCGCAGCTCGGTGGCCTTCTGGCGGGCGGCTTCGGGCGGCACGGTCGGGCTGGTGCGGATCAGGATGTGCTGGCCACTGTATTCGGTCAGCGTCTGGGTGCCCTGTTCGCGGGTTTCGACCAGCTGGATCAGCTGGTAGCCGCCCGGGCCACGCACCGGCTCGGAGATCTGCCCCGGCTGAAGCTGCTGGATCAGGCCGACGAAGGCCGGCGGGATCGCATCGAGCGCGCGCCAGCCGATGTTGCCGCCCTCGAGCGCATTGGGCGCGTCGGAGAAGCGGATCGCGGCGGCGGCGAAGTCGAGCTCACCGCGTTCGACCACGGCCTTGATGTCGCTGATCTTCTTCTGGGCGGTGGCCACCTGTTCGGCGGTGGCGCCGTCGGGCAGCGCGACCACGATGTTGGCCAGCAGCACTTCCGGCCCGCCGATCTCACGCACGGCCAGCAGCTGGTCGACCTCGGCCTCGCTGACCTGCACGCGGCTCTGGACGTAACGCTGGCGCAGGCGCTCGACCAGCATTTCGTCGCGCAGGCTGTCGCGGAATTCTTCGTAGCTCAGGCCATCCTGCGTGAGCCTGGCGCGCAGCTGGTCCTGGGTCATGCGGTTGCGCGAAGCCACCGACTCGATCGCCTGGGCCAGTTCGCCGTCGCTGATCCGGATGCCGGAGTCACGGGCGCGGGCAAGCTGCAGGCGCGACAGCACGAGACGGTCGAGCACCTGGCGCTCGAGCACGTCGCGCGGCGGCAGCTGGCCCGGCTGGTTGGCGTACTGGGCGCTGATGTTGGCGACGGCCCGGTCGAGCTCGCTGCGGAGGATGACGTCCTCGTCGACCACCGCCACGATCGAATCGACCGGCGTGGTGGTGGCCTGGGCGGCGGCAGGGGCCGGCACGAAGGCGGTGGACAGGGCCAGCAGGGCGGCCAGGACGGGGGCGAAAGCGTTGTTCATGCAGGCTGCGGCTCCGGCGCCACGGGTATCAACGGGAATAGTCAAGAATAGCATCATCAAGCAGGCGGGCCGTGTTGCGGCCGAAGCTGCCGACGCCGTTCAGTTCGATCTCAAGATAGATGCCGGTGTTCTGCTCGTTGCTGAATTCACGCAGGTAGCGGCGGCCCAGCACCCGGACCGCCACGCAGCAGCTCTTCCATTCCACGCCGGCCAGGGCCTCGAGGCTCTGGCGGTCGCGCAGCGAATAGTTCCAGCGGCCCAGCAGGGTCCACTGCTCGCGCACCGGCAGCACGAAGGACAGGTCGGCCTGCTCGACCAGGCCGGCGCGGTAGCGGTAGGCGGCATTGACCAGGCCACGTTCACCAAAACGCCACTGGCTGCGAACGGCCGAGAGGTCGGTGCGCTCGCGGTCGGGGTCCCACTGGTGGGCCAGGCCCAGGGACCAGCGCGCGGTCGGGGACAGGCTGGCTTCGGCGACCCAGGCCGAGCCTTCGTCCGAAAGCAGCGGACCGCCCGGCACCGTGACGCGCGGCGGTTCGAAGTAGTGGATGCGGCCCAGGCCGAGGCTCAGCAGTTCCCGGCCATCGCCGGCGTCGAGCACGCGGCTGGTGATGGCGAGCGTGGCCTGGTCGGCGTCGCCGACCCGGTCGGCGCCGGCGAAGCGGTTGCTGCGGAACAGGCCCGGCCAGGAAAAGGTGAGCGGGCGGGTGTCGAACAGCGGCAGCTGGTCCTGCTCGCGGTAGGGCACGTTCAGGTAAAAGAGGCGTGGCTCGAGCGTCTGGAGGTAGCTGCCGCCGCCGAATTCGAAGCTGCGCTCGAAAAAGGCGCCCATGTCCAGGCTCATCACCGGCAGGCTGCGGTCGGGGCTGTCGTCGCCGCCCGGCGGCACCAGCGAATCAACGAGTGAATAGGCGGTGTAGCGCCAGGCCAGGCGCGGGGTCGCGAACCAGGCCGCGCCGCCGAAGGGCAGCTGCACCCAGGGCGTGAGGTCGAGGCGGTTGCCGCCATCGCGGAACTCCGATTCGAAACGAACGGCTTCGGCATCGATGCCCGCCTCGAACCAGCGCGCGAAGGGTTGGCTCCAGCGCAGGCGCGCCTCGGGCAGTCGTCGGTAGGGCGTCGCCGAGTCGGGCAGCAGCGGGCTGGCGACCTGCCAGCTCTCGACCTGCAGGCTGGCGTCCCAGCCACGACCGCGGCCATACAGGCCCAGGGAGCTGTCGAGCAGGGTGATCGTCGAGTCCGGCAGCGAGTCCCCGAAGTCGGCGAAATAGTCCTCGTCGCTGACGTGGTTGAGGTTGGCGCGGAAGCTCCAGTGCTCGCCGAGGCGGTCGTCGTGGCGCCAGCGCAGCAGGCCGCGGTCGCTGCCGGTGAGGTCGTCGTTGGGCAGCCAGGTGCCCTCGAGTTCGCCGCGGGCATCGCGTGCACCGAGGTAGCGGAACTGCGCGCCCAGCATCAGGCCACGGTCGGACAGCCAGCGCGGAGACAGCGTCGCGTCGTAGTTAGGCGCTAGGTTAAGGTAGATGGGCTGTTCGTATTCGAAGCCGTTGCGGTCGTCGTGGCCGATCGTCGGGCTGAGCAGGCCGGTGCGGCGGCGGTCGTCGATCGGAAAACGCACCCAGGGCAGCCACAGCACCGGCACGCCGCCGATGCGCAGGCTGGCGTTGGTCGCGGTGCCGACGCCTTCGGCCTGGTCGACGTCGATGCGGCTGGCGCTGAACTCCCACTGGCGCTGGGCCGGCGGACAGGTGGAATAGGAGGCGCCGGTCAGCCGGCCCTGCTCGCCGCGCACTTCGATGGCGTCGGCGTGGCCGTTGCCGGCCTGCTGGTTGAACTGGTACTCCACGTCCTGCAGCCGCACCACGTCCGCCCGCTGGTCACCGCTGGCGCTGGCCGCGCGCAGGCGCAGGCCGCGGTCCTGGTAACGGGCCGGGCCGCCGGTGTGGAACGTCTCGTTGCCGTGGTCGTAGGTCAGCTTCTCCGTGCCCAGCCACTGCTCGCCCTGTCGCAGCTCGACCTCACCGGTGAGCACCGTGACCTGCGCTTCGCTCACGTCCAGCTGCAGCGCGCTGACGTCGGTTGCCGGGTCGGCCGGCGCCGCGTCTTCGGCCGGCAGCGGGCGGTAGAGCGGCAGGGTGCCGGTATCGGGGCAGAACGCCCAGGTGGGCGGGGTGGCGTCCTGGGCGCGGGCGGCGCAGGCCATGGCCAGGCAAAGCGGGAGCAGGCGAAGGACTGGACGGCGCACGGGGACTTCCGGGGAAAAGACGCGATAGCTTCGCCCATGGCGCCGGGCGGGGCAACACGGCCGGCCCGCCGCGCTCAGGCGGCGTCGAGCAGCCCCTGCACGTGGGCGACGCTGCAGGCACGCAGCGCCGAGAGGCTGTAACCGCCCTCGAGCAGGGACACCAGGCGGCCCTGCGCATGCCGGCCGGCCAGCCCGGCCAGTTCCGCCGACAGCCAGCGATAGTCGTCGGCCTCCAGGGCCAGGTCGGCCAGGGGATCAAGCCGGTGCCCGTCGAAACCGGCCGAGACCAGCAGCAGCTGGGGCCGGAAATCCTCCAGCCGCGGCAGCAACTGGTCCTGCCAGACGCTGCGGAAGGCGTGGCTGTCGGCGCCGGGGGCGAGCGTGGCGTTGGCCAGGTTGCCGACGCCGCTTTCGGCGGGATCGCCGGTGTTCGGATACAGGGGCGACTGGTGCGAACTCAGGTACATCACCCGTGGGTCGCCGGCGAAGATGTCCTGGCTGCCGTTGCCGTGGTGCACGTCGAAGTCGGCGATCGCCACCCGGTGCAGGCCGTGTTCGTGCACGGCGTGGGCGGCCGCGACGGCGACCGAATTGAACAGGCAGAAGCCCATGGCCGTCGCCCGCGTGGCGTGGTGGCCCGGCGGGCGGCACAGGGCAAATGCCGACTGGGCCCCTTTCGCAATC
>CAXAYM010000222.1:0-4483 GCA_963973175.1 uncultured Arenimonas sp. | reverse complement strand
AGCACGGCCTGGAAGCGCTCGCGCGCGCCCTGGCCATCGGCACGGGTGAGTTCGCCGCGCGCCAGCGCCAGCTGCGCCGCTTCGATCTCGCGGTTGAGTTCGGACGAGGGGATCAGGGCCTGGCTCAGGCTTTCGCGCCAGGTCGCCAGCGCCAGCACCGCGGCGATCACCAGGACCAGCGCCGCGCCCACGAGCCAGGGCCAGGCGCGGCGGCGCGCCGGACGCGGGGCCCGCGGCGGTTCGTTCGGCCGCGCATCGCCGTCGCCGGCGTGATCGCGGCGCGCGCGCCCCTGCGGCGGGTCCAGGTCGAGTTGGTCCAGGGCGCCCAGCGACGGGGTCGCCCCGGGGTCCTTGCGATGCGTCATGCCTTGCCCTTGTCCATGCGCGGCAGGATAGCAGCGCAAGGTGAACGCTCCCCCGCCGGGATCAGCCCAGGCGATGCGCCTCGCGCACGCCGGGCACGGCGTTCAGGCGCCCGAGCAGGTCGCTGAGCTGGCCAAAATCGGCCACGCGCACGGCCAGCCGCAGGTCGGCCAGGCCCTTGTCGTCGTCCACCCGCGACTGCAGGCCCAGGATGTTCACGCCCTGCTGGGCGATGGCGTTGGTGAGGTCCTTGAGCAGCCATTTGCGGTCGAACGCCTGCACCTGGATGTCGACGTCGTAACTGCCGCGGCTGCCGCGGCCCCATTCGACCGGCAGCAGGCGTTCGGGATGGCGTGCCTCGAGCCGCTGCAGCGCCGGGCAGCCGGCGCGGTGGATGCTGACGCCGCGACCGCGGGTGAGGTAACCGACGATCGGGTCGCCCGGCACCGGCTGGCAGCAGCGGGCGATCTGGCTGAGCAGGTTGCCCACGCCTTCGACCGTGAACGGTGCGCTCGGCGGCGGCGGCGCGCTGCGCCGGGCCGGCAGCGCCGGTTCGGCGGGCTCCTTGCTGTCTGCCTGGGTGTGGTCATGCAGGCAGCGCGTGACCTGGCTCGGTCCGAGGTCGCCCAGCGCCAGCGCCAGGTGCAGGTCTTCGATGGTTTCGAGCCGGAATTTCGCCAGCACCGGCGCCAGGTCGGCCTGGGTCAGCGCCATGCGCCGCAGTTCCTTTTCCAGCAGCTCCTTGCCGGCCTGCAGGTTGCGGGCGCGGTCGATGCGGTGGAACCAGGCGCGCACCTTGTCGCGCGCGCGTCCGGTGGCGAGGAAACCGTTGCTGGCCAGCAGCCAGTCGCGGCGGGGTTCGGCGGTCTTGCCGGTGAGGATCTCGACCTGGTCGCCGGTGGCCGGCTGGTGGTCGAGCGGAACAATGCGGCCATTGACCTTGGCACCGCGGCAGCGATGGCCGACCTCGGTATGCACGGCGTAGGCAAAATCGAGCACGGTGGCGCCGCGCGGCAGGTCCACCACTTCGCCGCGCGGGGTGATGGCATACACGCGGTCTTCGACCAGCTCGGTCGAAAAGCCCTGCACCAGCGTTTCGTCGCGGTCGTCGCGGGCCTCGAGCAGCTGGCGCATCCAGGCCACCTTGCGCTCGAAGCTGGCGTCGGCACCGCCGCCTTCCTTGTAGCGCCAGTGCGCGGCGACACCCAGCTCGGCGTGTTCATGCATCTGGTGGGTGCGGATCTGCACTTCCAGCGTGCGTCCGCCCGGCCCGATCACCGCGGTGTGCAGCGAGCGGTAGTCGTTGCCCTTGGGATGGGCGATGTAATCGTCGAACTCCGACGGAATCGAGGGCCACAGCTGGTGCACCACGCCCAGCACGGCGTAGCAGCTGGGGATGTCGTCCACCAGCACGCGCACGGCGCGGATGTCGTAGAGCTCGCTGAAGGGCACGCCCTTGCGCTGCATCTTCCGGTGGATGCTGTAGATGTGCTTCGGCCGGCCGGCGACATCGGCGTTGCGCACGCCGGCGTCGGCCAGGGCGGCACGGATGCGGGCCATGGCTTCGTCGATGAACCGCTCGCGGTCGCCGCGCTTTTCGTCGAGCAGGCGGGCGATGCGCTGGTAGGTGTCGGGCTCGAGCCAGCGGAAGGCCAGGTCCTCGAGCTCCCACTTGAGCTGCCAGATGCCCAGGCGGTTGGCCAGGGGCGCGTGGATGTCGCGGGTGAGCTCGGCCAGCGCCCGCTGTTCATCTTCGGGCAGCGCCGCGGCCTCGCGCAGGCGCCCCAGCTGGACCGCCAGCAGCACCAGCACGGCGCGCAGGTCGCGCACCAGGGCCAGCAGCAGCCGGCGCAGGCCTTCGGCGCTGCCCTGGCCGGGCCGGTGCTGGTGCAGGTCGTCCACCTGGCCGGCGGCGACCAGGCCTTCGAGCAGGCGCTTGAGCCGGGGCGCCTTCTCCAGGGTCGCGGCCGGTAGCGCCGCGCGCAACGCCGGCCACTGGTGCAGCACGGCGGCGGCGAGCACCTCCGGGTCGGCGCGCAGGGGCCGAAGCGTATCGAAGACGGCCAGGGCGCGGCCCTGGTCGGCATCGGCAGGCAGTCCGGCCGCCGCCTGCACGAGTTCCGGCCACCAGGCAGCGCCGGCCTCGACGCCGGCCAGGGCTTGCTGCATCGGGGCTCGCGGGGGGGTGACGGTGTTCAAGTGGCGCCTGCATTGGCCGGGGAGTTAGACTGCCCCGCGATTGCTGGCAGTTCAACCAGTACGGATTAATACAATGCGCCGAATGCTCCTGATCTCCCTCGTCCTGTCCGCCTTCATCGGCGGCAGCGCCCTGGCCCAGTCCTTCTCTTCGCTCGAGGAGCGCATGACCGAGGCCGAGTTCAAGGCCGCGGGCCTGGACAAACTGTCGCCGGAGGAACTGGCCCGCCTCAATGCCTTCATCGCGGAAGAAACGGGCAAGGTCGCCTCGACGCTGCCGGCGGCCACGCCGATGGTCGACAACCGCGGCTTCTACGAGCGTTCGGGTCCGGACGGCGCGATCATCACCACCATCAGCGGCGAGTTCCGCGGCTGGGACGGCCGGGGTGACCGGTTCACGCTGGACAATGGCCAGGTCTGGGAAGTCACCGACTCCGCGACCCGCCTGAGCGTGAAGCTCGACAACCCGGAAGTCACCATCGAACCCGGCGTGCTGGGCGCGTGGTACCTCAAGGTCCAGGGTTACAACACCCGGGCCCGGGTCAAGCGCATCAAATAATCCACCGCGCCTGCGGTCGCTCAGCCGAGCGACTGCAGGCTGCGTGCGAGTTTTTTCGCCGACACCTGGCGGCGCGTGCCCAGCTCCTGGGCAAACAGCGACACACGCAGTTCCTCCAGATCCCATCGCAGCGCCTGCCAGCCCGGCAGGTCCGCCTCGCCGCGCGCGCGCGCGCGCTCGATCGCGTCGGCGAAGGGCTTGAGCTCGAGCATGCGGGCCTGGTCGCGCACCGGATCGCGTAGGGCGCGTTCGGCGCGCAGCGACAGCGCCTTGAGGTAGCGCGGATAGTGCTCCAGCGCCGCGGCCGGGGTTTCGCGCAGGAATCCCGGCGGCACCAGGCCTTCGAGCTGCGCCTTGAGGTCGTCGAGGTTGCCCTGGGCCCATCCCAGCAGCGGTGATTCGAGCCGCGGCTTTATTTCCGCCACCAGGCCCAGGATCTGTTCGGCCAGCTGCAGGCGCGCCATGGCTTCCGGGAACAATCGTTTGCCGGCGTCCTGGAGCCGGGCCTGGAAGGCGTCCGGATCGCGCACGTTGCCCAGGTCGCCGTCGGTCACGGCCAGCAGTGCGGCGTCGGCAAGGTCGCTGCGCAGGTGCTCGTGCGCGGGCCCCTGCCCCGGCGCCTGCTGGAAACCTTCGATGGTGGCGTAGAGCAGGGCCAGCTTCGGGCTGACCGGCAGCTGCTTTCGCGCCTGGCGCAGTTTGTCGCCCAGCGCCAGGCGCAGCAGGCGACGCACGCCGGCGGCGTGCTCGCGCGCGGCTTCGTCGCGGTCGGCGAACACGCTGAGCGACACCGTGCCGCCCTCGTCCACCAGGGCCGGGAAGGCCGGCACGCCGGCGGCACCGGGCACCTGCACCGGGATCGGCGTGTCCGGGAAACGCGTGAGGCCCTCCTGCGCCAGGTCTTCGCCGGCGCGCTCGGCGAAGGCCTGCTCGGCGCGTTCGCCAAAACGTGCCCTGAGGGCGTCCAGGTCCCGCGACATCGCCAGCACCCGGCCATCCCGTTCGGCCAGCCGCAGGTTCAGGCGCAGATGCGGTTCGAGCGTGGTTTCATCAAAATCCAGCGCGCTCACCGGCGCGCCGGTGGTGCGGCCCAGGAAACGCGCGAGGGTGCCGGCCAGGCTGTCGGCTTCCGGCGCCGGATGGGCCTGGGCGAAGGCACGCGCGAAGTCGGGGGCCGGAACGTAGTTGCGGCGCAGGGATTTGGGCAGGCCGCGGATGAGCGCAGTGGCCTTTTCCTCGACCAGGCCCGGCACCAGCCAGCCCAGGCGCACCGGGTCGAGCGCCATCAGCAGGTGCAGCGGCACGTCGAGGGTGACGCCGTCTTCCTCGTGGCCGGGTTCGAAGCGGTAGTGCAAGGCGAGGCGG
>CAXAYM010000221.1:0-4500 GCA_963973175.1 uncultured Arenimonas sp. | reverse complement strand
CCAATGCCGCCGGCCAGACGCCGCTGCTGCTGATGCTCGGCGCGCGCGCCGAGCCCGGCACCGCCTGCGACGAGGACGTGCTGCTGGCCGGGCTCGAACGCCTGCTGGCGGAAGGGGTCGCGCTCGACGCCGCCGACCAGCGCGGCCTGACGCCGCTGCACCTGGCGGCGATGCACGGGCTGGCGCGCGTGGTGCAGCGCCTGCTGCGCGAGGGCGCCGACCGCCAGGCGCGCGACGCGCTGGGCCGCACGCCGCACGACCTGGCCGTGCTGCGCGGCTTCGTCGACGTGGCCGCCGAGTTCGAGCCGGGCCGCGCCGGGCCGCCGTCGTTGGCGCGCTTCCTGCGCGAGCGCGACTAAGGCCGGTCAGCGCCCGGCGTCGCCGTCGTCTTCTGCGGCTTCGTCGGGGCTCAGGTCGGCCTCGAACAGTGTTTCCAGGTCCGCCAGCGCTTCCTGCGAAGAGGCCACCAGGGCGGCTTCGTCGTCGTAGACCAGATGCTGGCGGCGCAGCAGCTGTTCGTCGTGCTGGCGGAAACGTTCGGTGTTGCGCCGTGCCTCCTCCTCCGGCACGCCGAGGGCCTGCATTACCTTGCGCCCCATCACCAGGCTGGAGTGGAAGGTTTCGCGGGTGGCGTCGGCGTCCAGGTCCATCAGCCGGAATGCGTGCTGGCGGTTGCGGGCGCGGGCGAACACCTTCAGGTGCGGGTACATGCGCTTGACCAGGCGCGCGGTGCGCACGTTGGCGTCCGGGTCGTCGGTGGTCAGCACGAACACTTCGGCGCGGTCGGCGTGCGCCGCACGCAGCAGGTCGGCGCGGGCCGGGTCGCCGTAATAGATCTTGGTGCCGAAGCGGCGCGACACGTCCACCTGGTCGGCGCTGTTCTCGAGCGCGGTGAATGGGATCTTCTGCGCGCGCATCATACGTCCCACGATCTGGCCGACGCGGCCGAAGCCCGCGATGATCACCCGCGGGTACTCATGGTCGATGTCGTCGGGCTCGCGCTTCCTGTCCTCCGACGGGTGCTCGCGCAGCCAGCGCGACACCGCCGCCAGGATCAGCGGCGTCGCCGCCATCGACAGGCCGATCACCACGAACAGCTGGTCACGAAGTTCGGCATCCATCAGGCCGGCCTTCAGGGCTTCGGCAAACACCACGAAGCCGAACTCGCCGCCCATCGCCAGCACCGCGCCCAGCTGCACCGCCTGGCGCCAGTCCAGGCCGCCGGTGAACCGGCCCACCGCCAGCAGCACGGCGATCTTGAGCGCCAGCAGGCCGAGCACGCCGCCGGCGATCATCGCGGGCTGCTGCGCGATCACGTCCAGGTCGATGCTCATGCCGATGGCGATGAAGAACAGGCCGAGGAACAGGCCCTTGAAGGGCTCGATATGCGATTCGAGTTCGTGCCGGAACTCCGACTCGGCCAGCAGCACGCCGGCCAGGAAGGCGCCCAGGCCCATCGAAAGCCCGGCCTGGTCCATGATCCAGGCATTGCCGACGACCACCAGCAGTGCGCTGGCGGTGAACACCTCCACCGAGCGCGCCCGGGCGACGACCCGCAACAGGTGCCGCAGCAGGAAGCGCCCGCCGACCACCACCGCCAGGATCGCGCCGACCGCGATCACGACGCTGTCGAGCGGCGGCGCCGAACGTTCCAGCGCCTTGGCCGCGCCCAGCAGCGGGATCGCCGCCAGCAGCGGGATGGCGATCAGGTCCTGGAACAGCAGGATCGCGAACGCCACGCGCCCGTGTTCGGCGGTCAGCTCCTTGCGTTCGGCCAGCAGCTGCAGGCCCACCGCGGTCGAGGACAGCGCCAATCCCATGCCGATCACCAGCGGCGCCTTCCAGCCGTCCACGCCCATGGCCGCGATGGCGGCGATCGCGACCGCCGAGACAAACACCTGCAGGCCACCGGTGCCGAACACCTTGCGCCGCATCACCCACAGCCGCGCCGGGCTCAGCTCCAGGCCGATCACGAACAGCAGCATCACCACGCCCAGCTCCGAGGCCGCCAGGACGTCGTCGGGATCGGGCACCAGCGACAGGCCGTCCGGGCCAATCACCACGCCCGCCGCCAGGTAGCCCAGGATCGCGCCCAGGCCCAGCCGACGGAACAGCGGCACCGCGATGACCGCGGCGATCAGGAAGACCAGCAACAGGGCGAGGTAACTCGAATCGTGCATGGCCGGATTATGCGCCCTGCCCGTGGCATTGATCGCGCGCGTGGGGGGATGGTCTACTTCGCGACTCACCCCCCTCGGGAAACAATCGCATGAAGATGTGGATGGCCAGCCTGCTGCTGGCGCTGGCGGGCATGGCGCAGGCCGACGACAAGGCGCGGTTCACCGCGGAGGTCGAGGGCAAGATCACCATCGGCACGGAGGGCCAGGTGCTGGACGTGCAACTCGAAGACGCCGACTGGATGGGCCAGCCGGTGCTCGAGGGTTACCTGCTCAAGATCCGCGGGTGGCGCTTCGAGCCGGTCGTCGAGGACGGCAAACCCATCAATGCCACCAGTCCGATGCGGCTGCGGCTGGCGGCCGTGCGCGACGACGCCGCCAAGACCGCGCATTTCGCCATCGAGCAGGCCTGGTTTCCCGACCCCGCGCAGTCACGCGAATTGCCCGAGGGCATGAAGCGCATCCCGGTGTATCCGACCGACGCCGCGCGCAACGGCGTCGGCGCGGTGGTGATCCTGGTGGCCCGGGTGGACGCCGAGGGCGTGCCCGAGAAGGTAGGGGTCGAGTACCTGCACCTTGTTGGCCGCAATCCAGGCAACCACGCCAAGCACCTCGGCCGCCAGTTCGCCCAGGCCGCCGAGGCCGCGGCCCGGCGCTGGAAGATCCCGGGCGCGGACGCCCGCGGGCTCGTGCGCATTCCGGTGAAGTACACCCCGCCGGCATCGTCATCGCCGCGCGCCGGCTGGGAGCCGGTGTATCCGGTCCAGCTCGAGAGCCCGGCCTGGCTGGCCAAGGCCCTGGCGGCAGAATCGCCGGTGCTGGAGCTTGCCGCCAACGGCACGCCGGCCTCGCCGAAGGTGCGCCTTTTGACCGCGCTCGACCCGCGCCTGGACGGCTGACCGCCCGGTGCGGCGCGGCAACGAAAAAGCCGGCCAAGGGGCCGGCTTTTTCATCGATGCCCAGGGACCAGGGCCCCTCCCGCACGTTCGCGGGCTCAGCGCTTCATCGAGCTGAAGAACTCGTCGTTGGACTTGGTGTTCTTCATCTTGTCGAGCAGGAACTCCATCGCGGCCAGCTCGTCCATCGGGTGCAGCAGCTTCCGGAGGATCCAGATCTTCTGCAGCATGTCCGGCTCGATCAGCAGCTCTTCGCGGCGGGTGCCGGAGCGGTTGATGTTGATGGCCGGGTAGACGCGCTTCTCGGCGATGCGGCGGTCCAGGTGCACCTCGGAGTTGCCGGTGCCCTTGAACTCTTCGTAGATCACCTCATCCATCTTCGAGCCGGTCTCGACCAGCGCGGTGGCGATGATGGTCAGGCTGCCGCCTTCCTCGACGTTGCGGGCCGCGCCGAAGAACCGCTTCGGGCGGTGCAGCGCGTTGGCGTCCACGCCGCCGGTGAGCACCTTGCCAGAGCTCGGCACCACGGTGTTGTAGGCACGGGCCAGGCGGGTGATCGAGTCGAGCATGATCACCACGTCCTTCTTGTGCTCGACCAGGCGTTTGGCGCGCTCGATCACCATCTCGGCGACCTGCACGTGGCGCGCGGCCGGCTCGTCGAAGGTCGAGGAGATGACCTCGCCGCGCACGCTGCGCTGCATCTCGGTCACTTCCTCCGGGCGCTCGTCGATCAGCAGCACGATCAGGTGTACTTCCGGATGGTTGTACAGGATCGACTGCGCGACGTTCTGCATCAGCATGGTCTTGCCGGCCTTGGGCGGCGAGACGATCAGGGCGCGCTGGCCCTTGCCGATCGGCGACATCAGGTCCATGACGCGACCGGTGATGTCCTCGGACGAACCGTTGCCGCGCTCGAGCTTGAAGCGCTCGCGCGGGAACAGCGGCGTCAGGTTCTCGAACAGCACCTTGCCCTTGGACGCCTCCGGCGGTTCGCCGTTGATGGTGTCGACGATGTTGAGCGCGACGTAGCGCTCGCCGTCCTTGGGGCTGCGGATGCGGCCGGCGATGTGGTCGCCGGTGCGCAGGTTGAAGCGGCGGATCTGGCTGGGCGAGATGTAGACGTCGTCGGGGCCGGCCAGGTAGCTGGCGTCGTCCGAGCGCAGGAAGCCGTAGCCGTCGGGCAGGATTTCCAGCACGCCGTCGCCGGCCACGCCTTGCGGGTGGCGAGTGAGGACCTTGAGCAGGGCGAAGTTGACGTCCTGCTTGCGCATGCGCGCCACGCCTTCGTGCAGGCCCAGCTTCTCGGCGATCTCGAGCAGCTTGTGCGTGGGCATGCGCTTGAGGTCGTTGAGGCTGTAGACCGGGAAGTCCGGCGGCAGCTGCGGCACCGGACGGTCGTTCTGGCCGCCGCCGTTGCCATTGCCCTC
>CAXAYM010000220.1:0-4510 GCA_963973175.1 uncultured Arenimonas sp. | reverse complement strand
CACCGAGACTTCACGATCGCCACCGGGATAAATCACCCTGGTACCGCCGATCACCACGGCGGCCTGCGCGGCTACACCCGCGGCCAGCAATGCGAATGACAACAGACAAAGAGAAAAGCGCTGCATAGCCACCACCCGAAACCTGGAAGGACAGACAAGAAAGTGTCCGGGGCCGGCAAGCCGGCCCCGTCGGTGACGCGATCGCTGGCGCCTGGCCTCAGCGCGGGTACAGCCGGTAGCCGTTCTGCACCGAGCACACCACCACGCGGGACGCCTGCGTGTTGGTCAGCAGGCCGTCGGCGGCCATCTGCTTGGCGTAGTCGAGCAGGCACTGCGAGTACTGCTTGCGGGTGGTGGACTTGGCCTCGCACAGGGCGGCCTGGCCGGCCACGCTGCCGCCGATCGAGAAGCCCGTCTGGGAGACCGCCGGGATACCGGTGTCGCAGTTGCCCACGGCGGTCCTGGCATTGAGCTGCCAGCCCACGTCCCTGAGCAGGGCGGTGGTCATGTCCACGTCCACGTCGGCACGCAGGGTCGAGGTGATCGACGGCTCCATCAGCGCATTCGGCGTCAGCACGACGTCGAAGTGCGAGAAGGTCGAACCCGGCGCAACGGTGGTCGGCGCATACAGGCGCACGCGGCCCGTGGCATCGGCACCCTGGCGACGGTTCGGGTTCAGGCCGGTGGTGATCATCACGCCCGGCGAGGCACCGCGGATCGTGGCACCGTCGGCCTGGCTGATGCCCAGGGCCGGGATGGCCACCGCGGGATCGGCGCCGCCCGGCACGACAATGCCCGGGGCGTTGTTGGCGATCAGCACCGCGGTCGCACCCGCGGCCTGGGCGTTGAGCGTCTTGATCGTGAACGCGCAGACGCCGCGATCGACCAGGGCCACCTTGCCGGCCACCGCCGCCGAGTTGGTGAGCGGGGTGCAGGCATCGGCCGGGACGCCCGGGACGACTTCGCCCTGGAAGTTGGCCGAGGTCGCCGCCGGACCGAAGCTCGCCGCGCCCACTTCATACGAACCGGCGATGCCCGCGGGCGCCGTCACGTTCAGGGTGAAGAGGTTGTCCAGGAACAGCGGTGCCGCCGCGCTGACGTTGGCACCCGTCCAGACGGTATTGCCGTTGTCACGGAACGCGGCCTGGCGCTGGGCGTTGCTCAGGGCCGGGATCGCCGCCGCAAAGGTGTTGTTGTAGGCATTGCGGTTGTAGGCGTCGGGGAAGCCGTTGAACAAGGTGCCGGTGCTGACGTTCGAGAACGCCGAGAAACCCAGGCCGTGGGCGATTTCGTGCATCACCACGTTGAGGAAGTTGATCTGCCCCGGCGGGGTATTGCCGTCCAGGCCGTAGTACCAGGTCGAACCACCCAGGCAGGCCGGGTCGTTGTTGATGCGGCTGTTGAACTGGGACTGGATGTCGATGTTGCCGGGCGCCAGGTCGACGCCGGCGATGGAGTCGGCCAGGGCCGAGTGGTACCAGGTGTCGGCGGCCGGCGCGCCCGGGAAGTTGCGGAACACGAAGGTCGTGCCCGCCGAACCCAGCGTCGCGCTGGTCGGGGTGCAGGTCTGCGGGATGAAGCGGGCGCCGATGTAGACCGGCACGTCGCTGTCGAGCATCGAGCCCCACATGCGCGCGGCGTACTGGTAGACCAGGCGGCGCTGTTCGCCGAGCGTGGTGCCGGGGTTGCCGCCCTCCGGCGCCTTGGCCGTCGGATCGTCGAGGCCGGCGCCGGTGCCGACGTCCTGGTTGACCAGGATCAGGTCGGCGGCCGACGCGGACGCGGCGGCACAGGTGGCAGCTAGGGCCAGGGCGAGGAGCGTCGTCTTCTTATTCTTCATGGGCGGTCTCCGGGGTCTCGCCGTGGCCGAGGACGATGTTGCCGTCGGCATCAATCGTGGCGGTCGCCGTCGAATAAAGGTTGGTGGGCAGCTGCACGCGGACGGTGCCGTTGGCGCTCTTGGTCTGGGTCAGCGCGGCTTCCTGCTCGTTGCTCGGCGCCTTGACGGCGCCACGCTTGCCGACGGCCGGGGCGGCCGGCAGCGGGGGCAGGTTGGCGGCATCGGCTTCCAGCGCGGCAAGCTCTTCCGGCGTGGGCGCGCGGAACTCACCCGTGGCCTTGTCGTAGGTGACGACGGACTTGCTGCTCGTGGCTTCTTCGGCCGCGATGGCGGAGCCGGCACTGGTCGCGAGGACCAGGAGCAGCGGCAGTGCGTAGGAACTAGTCATTTAACGCTCCGGACGTGATTGAATGGCGCAGAGCCATCTCGTCGGGAGTCTGTGCTGGAAGCACACCGTCCCCCCGAACGGCTGACCTCCACAGTCGTGAAGTACGACGGTTTCTGCACACACGTCGTGAGGCGGAGCATAGCGTGATTCCAAATTTCCGGAAGTCCCCCGCGCCTACCGTTCGTCGCCTTCCGCGCACGGCCTTCACAAGCCTTCTCATCATCACTTTCCTGACCGCGATCTGCTGGGGCCTGCCCTGGCTCGTGCCGGGCCTGGACCCGCACCGCCCGGACTGGAACGCGCTGTCCGTGCCGCCGTCGCTGGCGGGTGGCCACTGGTTCGGCACCGACGCGATCGGCCGCGACGTGCTGGCGCGCACGCTCGCCGGCGGCCGGCTGTCGTTGACCATCGGGGCCCTGGCGACCGCCATCGCCCTGGTGATCGGCCTGGCCTACGGCGCGATCGCCGGTTATGCCGGCGGCCGCACCGAGCGGGTGATGGTGCGCGGGCTGGACGTGCTGTCGGCGCTGCCCTTCCTGTTGATCGTGATCCTGCTGCTGGCGCTGTTCGGGCGCTCGCTGTGGCTGCTGCTGGCGGCGATCGGCGGCTATGTCTGGATCGACCTGGCCCGCGTCGCCCGCGCCGAGGCGGCGCGGCTGCGCGAGATGCCCTTCGTGCTGGCCGCGCGTGCGGCCGGCGCCCGCTTCGACCAGGTCCTGCGCTGGCACCTGTTGCCCAACCTGCTGCCGCTGGGGCTGGTCTACCTGGGGCTGATCCTGCCGCAGGCGATCCTGGTCGAGAGTTTCCTCGGCTTCCTCGGCCTGGGCATCGACGAGCCCGCGGCCAGCTGGGGCAGCCTGCTTGGCGAAGGTGCCCAGGAACTGGACATCGCGCCCTGGACGCTGCTGTTCCCCGCCGGTTTCCTGGTGGCGACCCTGGCCGCCTTCCAGTTCCTCGGCGACGGCCTGCGCGACTGGCTGGACGTGCGCGGGGATGGCGCATGAGCCAGCTGTCGCTGCACGGCCTGGAAGTCCACGCTGGCGGAACGCGCCTGCTGGGCCCGATGGACCTGCAGCTCTCCGCCGGCGAATGCCTCGGGCTGGTTGGCGAAAGCGGCAGCGGCAAGAGCCTGACCATCGCCGCGCTGTTGGGGCTGCTGCCGCCCGGCCTTCGGGCTCGCGGCGAGATCGAAATGGACGGCAGGCGCCTGCCCCTGGGCAGCGCCGCGCATGCCGCCCTGCGTGGCCGCGTGCTGGCCTGGGTGCCGCAGGACCCGCAGGCGGCGCTGCATCCGCTGCGGACGGTTGGCGCCCAGCTGGAAGAATCACTGCGGCGGCTGCGCGGGCTTGATCGCGCCACGGCGAGGCGCGAAGCCATCGCGCTGTTCGAACGCCTGCAGCTTCCCGAACCGACCCGCCTGCTGCACCGGCATCCGCACCAGCTGTCCGGCGGCCAGCGCCAGCGCGTGTTGCTGGCCCTGGCCCTTTGCGGCAATCCGCGCGTGCTGCTGGCCGACGAACCGACCTCGGCGCTGGACCCACGGCTGGCACGCGAGTCGCTGGCGCTTTTCGACCAGCTGCGCGGGGAGCTCGGCGTGTCGGTGCTGCTGGTCAGCCACGACCTTCCGCTCGTCGCGCGCCACGCCGGCCGGCTGGCGATCCTGCGGCGGGGCGAGGTGGTCGAACAGGGCGACAGCGCCGCGATCTTCGCCGCACCCGGCCATCCCTACACCCGCGAACTGCTGGCCGCGGACCGGCTGCCGGCCCCCGACGCCCCCTCGCCCGGGCCGCAGCTGCTGCAGCTCGATCGCGTCCACGTGTCCTACGCCGGCCAGCCCCGGCCCGCCGTGGAAGGCCTCAGCCTGTTCCTGCATCGCGGGGAATGCCTGGCCCTGGTCGGCGAAAGCGGCAGCGGCAAGTCCAGCCTGGGCCGCGCCCTGCTGCGCCTGCTGCGCCAGGGCGTCCGCGGGCGGATCGTCTTCGACGGCGAGGACCTGCTGGCGGCCGGGCGCGGCCGCTTGCGTGCGCTCCGGCGCCGCATCGGGGTGGTCTTCCAGGACCCCTATGCGTCGCTGGACCCGCGC
Organism: uncultured Arenimonas sp.; assembly: GCA_963973175.1. Taxonomy (GTDB): domain Bacteria; phylum Pseudomonadota; class Gammaproteobacteria; order Xanthomonadales; family Xanthomonadaceae; genus Arenimonas. The sequence continues at coordinate 199 of CAXAYM010000220.1, read as the reverse complement.
ATGCGCGTGCGCGACCTGGTCGCCGAACCCCTGCGCATCCACGGGCTGACGCCGCCGGAGGGGCGGACGGCGCACGTCGCTTCCCTGCTGGCCTCGGTGGGGCTGTCGCCGGAGCTGGCCTCCCGCTACCCGCACCAGCTTTCGGGCGGCCAGCGCCAGCGCGTGGCCATCGCCCGCGCCCTGGCCACCGGACCCGACC
>CAXAYM010000219.1:0-4550 GCA_963973175.1 uncultured Arenimonas sp. | reverse complement strand
CGCAGGCCAATTCCGAACACTGCCGGCACAAGATCTTCAACGCCGACTGGACCATCGACGGCGAGAAGCAGCCGCAGTCCCTGTTCCGGATGATCAAGAACACCCACGCGCGCAGCCCGCAGCTCACGCTCACCGCCTACAGCGACAACGCCGCCGTGGTGCAGGGCCATCCGGGTGCGCGCTTCCGCGCCGAGGCCGGCAGCGGCGAATACGGCCACAGCGCGCCGGTGGACTCGGCCTTCGCGATCAAGGTCGAAACCCACAACCACCCCACCGCCATTTCGCCGTTCCCGGGCGCCGCGACCGGCGCCGGCGGCGAAATCCGCGACGAAGGGGCGACCGGTCGCGGCGGCAAGCCCAAGGCTGGCCTCACCGGCTTTTCGGTCTCGCACCTGCGCATCCCGTCGCTGCCCCAGCCCTGGGAAAACGAGCGCCCGCTCAACCCGCGGATGGCGACCGCGCTTGAAATCATGACCGACGGCCCGATCGGCGCCGCCGCGTTCAACAACGAATTCGGCCGCCCCGCGCTGGCCGGATATTTCCGCAGCTTCGAGCAGGCGACCGACCAGCCCGGCCTGGTGCGCGCCTATGACAAGCCGATCATGCTGGCCGGCGGCCTGGGCGCCATCGATCCTTCGCAGGTCACCAAACTGGGCCTGCGCCCGGGCGACGCGGTGGTGGTGCTGGGCGGTCCGGCGATGTTGATCGGCCTGGGCGGCGGCGCCGCCTCCTCGGTCGCGACCGGTGCCAGCTCGGCCGATCTGGATTTCGCTTCGGTGCAGCGCGACAACCCGGAGATGCAGCGCCGCTGCCAGGAAGTGATCGACCGCTGTTTCGCCCAGGGCGAAAGCAACCCGATCCTGACCGCGCACGACGTGGGCGCCGGCGGCCTGTCCAACGCCATTCCCGAGCTGCTGCACGACTCCAACGTCGGCGGCGTCATCGAGATGGCGAAGATCCCCAGCGACGATCCTTCGCTGTCGCCGATGCAGCTGTGGTCGAACGAGGCGCAGGAGCGCTACGTACTCGGCGTGTCCGCGGACCGGGTCGCTGATTTCGAAGCCATCTGCCGCCGCGAGCGCGCCGTGTTCGCGGTCGTCGGCCATGCCACCGCCGAAGAGCGCCTGGTGCTGCGCGCGCCCGACGGCAGCACGCCGATCGACCTGCCGATGGACGTGCTGTTCGGCAACTCGCCGAAGATGCTCCGCGACACCCAGCGTGAACCGGCCCCGCGCTGGCCGCGCCTGGACAGCGCAACGCTGGACCTGCATGAAGCCGGCCTGCGCGTGCTGGCGCACCCGACCGTGGCGGCCAAGAATTTCCTGGTCACCATCGGCGACCGCAGCGTTGGCGGCCTGTGTTCGCGCGACCAGATGGTCGGCCCCTGGCAGCTGCCGCTGGCCGACGTCGCGATCACCCTGACCGACTTCAACGGCGTCGCCGGTGAAGCCATGGCCGTGGGCGAGCGCACGCCGCTGGCCCTGATCGACGCCGCCGCCTCGGCGCGCATGGCCGTCGGCGAAGCCATCACCAACCTCGCGGCGGCGCCGGTGGCCTCGCTCGAAGAGGTCAAGCTTTCGGCCAACTGGATGGCGGCGGCTTCCTTCCCCGGCGAGGACGCGGCGCTGTTCGACGCCGTCAAGGCCGTGGGCATGGAGCTTTGCCCCGAACTCGACCTGTCGATCCCGGTCGGCAAGGACTCGCTGTCGATGCAGGCACAGTGGCAGGCCGACGAAGGCCCGCAGAAGGTCGTGTCGCCGGTGTCGCTGGTCATCAGCGCCTTCGTCCGCGTCGCCGACGCGCGCCGGCAGCTGCTGCCGGTGCTCGACCGAAGCGCCGATTCGGAGATCTGGCTGATCGGCCTGGGCGCCGGCCAGCGGCGCATGGGCGGCTCGATCCTGGCCCAGGTGCACGGTGCCTTCGGCGGTGCGTGCCCGGACCTGGACGAACCCGATCGCCTGCGTTCCTTCTTCGAACTGATCCAGGTCGCGCGCGCCGACGACCTGCTGCTGGCCTACCACGACCGCTCCGACGGCGGCGCCTTCGCGGCGCTGTGCGAGATGGCTTTCGCCGGCCACTGTGGCCTGGAGCTCAACCTCGAGGGCTGGGGCGATGACGCCTTCGCCGCGCTGTTCAACGAAGAGCTCGGCGCGGTCGTGCAGATCGCCAGCGAAGACCGCGTTGCCTTCGCCGACCTGGTCAACCGCCACGACCTCACGCACTGCGCCCAGCGCATCGGCAAGCCGACCACGGCGCCGGTGGTTCGGGTGAACCAGGGGCGTGAACTGCTGGCCGAGTGGGGCTGGCAGCAGCTGTTCGGCGCATGGTGGTCGGTGACCCATGCCATCCAGTCGCTGCGCGACGACCCGGCCGGTGCCGACGGCGAACGCGCGGCACGCCTGGACTTCGCTGACCCGGGCCTGTCGCCCCTGCTGTCGTTCGACCCGGCGGAGGACATTGCCGCGCCCTACATCCACACCGGCGTGCGCCCGCGGATCGCGGTGCTGCGCGAGCAGGGCGTCAATGGCCAGGTGGAAATGGCGGCGGCCTTCGACCGCGCCGGCTTCAGCGCCATCGACGTGCACATGACCGACCTGATCGAAGGCCGGCACCGCCTGGAGGACTTCAAGGGGCTGGCGGCCTGCGGCGGCTTCAGCTACGGCGACGTGCTGGGTGCCGGTCGCGGCTGGGCCACGTCGATCCTCGAACGCCCCGGCCTGCGCGAGCAGTTCGCGCGCTTCTTCGAGCGCGCCGACAGCTTCAGCCTGGGCGTCTGCAACGGCTGCCAGATGCTGGCCCAGCTCAAGGGCCTGGTACCCGGCGCCGACCACTGGCCGCGTTTCCTGCGCAACCGCAGCGAACAGTACGAAGCCCGCCTGGCGCTGGTGGAAGTGCTGGAATCGCCCTCGATCCTGCTCTCGGGCATGGCCGGTTCGCGCATCCCGGTGGTGGTGGCCCACGGCGAAGGCCAGGCCCGCTTCGACCAGCCCGGCCACCAGGACCAGGCCGCGGTGGCGCTGCGTTTCGTGGACAACAGCGGGGCGGTGACCGAGGCCTATCCGGCCAATCCCAACGGCTCCCCGGCCGGCATCACCGGCCTCACCAGCCGCGACGGCCGCGCGACGCTGATGATGCCGCACCCCGAGCGCGTGTTCCGCACGCTGCAGATGAGCTGGCACCCCGCCGACTGGGGCGAGGACTCGCCCTGGATGCGCATGTTCCGCAACGCCCGCGCCTGGGTCGGCTGAGGTCGGCATCCGGTCCGCCGGGAAGCCCCGCCTTGCGCGGGGCTTCCTGTTTCCGGCCTCAGTCGAAGTCGGCGTCGAGCACGATCCGGTAGCGCGCCTTGCCGGCGCGCAGGTGATCCAGCGCCTGGTTTACCCGCGACATCGGGAAGTGTTCGGTCTTGGGCAGCACCTGGTGCCGGGCCGCGAAGCCGAGCATGGCGTCGATGGCGCCGCGCGAACCGGTGGGGGACCCCGAGATCGACTTCTGGCCCATGATCAGCGAGAACGCGCCCAGCTTGATCGGCTCGAGCACCGCGCCGACCACGTGCAGCCGGCCGCCCGGCGCGAGCGCGCCCAGCAGGCCGTCCCAGTCGAGCGAGACGTTGACCGTGTCGATGATCAGGTCGAAGCGTCCCGCCAGCGCGGCCAGGGCGTCGGCATCGCCGGTCGCCACCACGTGGTGGGCACCGAAGGCACGCGCCTCCTCGGCCTTTGACGCGCTGGTGGTGAAGGCGGTGACCTCGCAGCCCCAGGCCTTGCAGAATTTCAGCGCCATGTGGCCCAGGCCGCCGATGCCGACCACGGCCACCCGCGCGGTCGGGCGGATGTCGAACTCGCGCAGCGGTGCGAACACGGTGATGCCGCCGCAGAGCAGCGGACCGGCCTCGCGGGGGTCCAGGCCCTCGGGCAGGGGCATGGCCCAGACCCAGTGCGCGCGCACGCGCTCGGCGAAGGCGCCGTGGCGCCCGGCGAGCGTGGGCTGCAGGCTGCTGCACAGGTGCTGGCGGCCGCCCAGGCAGGGCTCGCAGTGCAGGCAGCTGCCGGCGTTCCAGCCCAGGCCCACGCGCTGGCCGATGGCGACGCCCTTGGCCTGCGGACCCATGGCCACCACGCGCCCGATGGCTTCGTGGCCGGGCACGAACGGGTACTCGCTGAAGCCCCACTCGTTGTCGAGCATTGACAGGTCGGAATGGCAGACGCCGCAGTGATCAACGGCGATCTCGACCTCTTCGGCGCCCAAAGGGCCCGGATCGAAGCTGAAACTCTCAAGCGGGGCACCGGCTTTCGGTGCGGCCCAGGCGCGGATCGTGCCCATCGTGGTTTCTCCCTTGGCTACGGTCGGAATGCCTGGGCCACCATACGCCCGTGGGTGCATCGCCGGAATGAAAACGGGCCAGTCCGAAGACTGGCCCGTTGGTTTGCGGCGTTGAGGCTGGCTTAGCGGACCAGCGCCGGCATCGTCGCGGTGGCGCAGGGCGGCGCCGACGCGTAGACGTTCATCCACAGGCGGATCAGCGGGGTGATCGGCTTGCCGGTGAGCGG
>CAXAYM010000218.1:0-4554 GCA_963973175.1 uncultured Arenimonas sp. | reverse complement strand
GCTCGGGCCGCACCACGCCGACCGCGTGGCCCAGGCCGCGCAGCCCGTGTTCGAGCGATTGCACGGTCAGGGCAACGCCGTTGACGTCCGGCGGGTAGGTTTCGGTGACCAGTTCGATGTGCAGGCGCTTGTCCATGCGCCGCAGGTTGCCGCGGGCGTGTGCCAGCCCCATGACGGGGGCATGACTGCTGCGTTACCGCGCTCAGGTCGTGCGCAGCACCAGGCGGTGGCCGAAGCCCTGCAGCTGCTCGCGCTCGGTCTCCAGGTCCAGGCGGGTGAGCGGATGGCCCTCGAGCCAGCGTTTGGGCAGCCGCAGCTGCAGCTCGTTGCCGTCCACGTCCAGCTCGACCACGGGCAGCGGGTCGCGGTCGTGGCTGCGGTGCATCAGCACCGCCAACCGAAGCAGCAGGGCGCAGCGCTGGACGTTGGCGACCAGGCGGTCGGGCACCTTCTCGAAGCTGGCCGGATGGAAACTGCGGCGCTGGTTGCGCACGAGCGCCGCCAGCGTCTGCTGTTCGGTGCGCGAGAAGCCGGCGATGTCCGAGTTCTCGACCAGGTAGGCGCCGTGCTGGTGGTACTGGCTGTGGGCGATGACCAGGCCGACCTCGTGGATGCGCGCGGCCCAGGCCAGAAGCCGGCGGTTGTCGGCGTCCAGTCCCCAGGGCAGTTCCGCCTGGTCGAACAGGCTCATCGCGGTGGCCTCGACCCGCGCCGCCTGCTCCGGGTCGACGCCGTAGCGCGACTGCATGGCCCGGATCGATTCGGCGCGCGGATCCTGCTGGCTGTCACGGCCGATCAGGTCGTAGAGGATGCCCTCGCGCATGGCGTGGTCGCTGACGTACATGCGTTCGATGCCCAGCGCGCCGAAGGCGGCGTCGAGCACGAGCAGGCCGCCGGCGAAAATCGGTCGGCGCTCATTCGAAAGGCCCGGCAGCTTGATCGAATCCAGGGTGTCGAAGTCGAGCAGTTTGTCGCGGATCGCCGCCAGGCTGTCCTGGGTGATCGAGACCTTGGTGAGCTTCATCTTCACCGATACGTCGCAGATCGCCTTGATCGTGCCCGACGATCCCATGGCTTCGTGCCAGCCGCGCCGGCGGTAGGTTTCGGAGAACTGCTGGAACTCGGCGGCCAGTTCGGTGCGTGCTTCCTTCCAGCGCTTGCGGTTGATCCGGCCGTCGCCGAAAAAACGGCGGGTGGTGGCGATGCAGCCCATCTGCAGGCTTTCGCGCTCCACCGCCTCCATGCCCTCGCCGATGATGACCTCGGTGGAACCACCGCCGATGTCCATCACCAGCCGGCTGCGTCCAGGCTCGGGCGGGTTGCCGTGGGCCACGCCCAGGTAGATCAGGCGCGCCTCCTCGCGGCCGGCCACGACTTCGATGCCGTGGCCCAGGGCGGTTTCGGCCGGCATCAGGAAGGCCTGTGGATTGGCCAGCTGGCGCACGGTATTGGTGGCGATCGCGCGCACGCGCGGGGCGGGCAGGGTGCGGATGCGCTGGCCGAAGCGGGCCAGGCAGTCCAGGGCGCGCGGCATCACCGACGGGTCCAGCCCGCCCTGGCCGTCCAGGCCCTCGGCCAGGCGCACGGTTTCCTTGATACGGTCGACGATGCGCAGCTGGCCCAGCAGATAGCGGGCCACGACCATGTGGAAACTGTTGGAGCCCAGGTCCACGGCCGCCAGCATGTCGCCGTCCTTCAGCGGTGGCGTGGTCTCGGTCGGCATCGGGTCATCCGCAGAGTTTGGCCAGGAGCGCGCCCTGCGCAGAATAGGGCATCTCACCCTCCGGGGGCGCGACGCGCACGTAGCTGCCGTCCTCGCGCAGTTCCCAGGCCTGCTGGTTGTCGGCCAGGTAATTGGCGAGCTCTTCGTCAAAGACCCGTTCGGCCAGGCGCGGGTCCAGGATCGGGAAGCAGGTTTCGACGCGGCGCAGCAGGTTGCGTTCCATCCAGTCGGCGCTCGAGCAGAAGATCTCGGGCTTGCCGCCGTTTCCGAACCAGTAGACGCGGCTGTGTTCGAGGAAGCGCCCGACCACCGAACGCACGGTGATGTTCTCCGATACGCCGGGCACGCCCGGGCGCAGGCAGCAGGCGCCGCGCACGATCAGTTCGATCTTCGCGCCGGCCTGGGACGCCTCGTAGAGCGCGCGGATGACGTTGGCCTCGTTGAGCGCGTTCATCTTGGCGATGATGTGGCCGCCCTTGCCGGCGCGCGCCAGCTTGGCCTCGCGTTCGATGCGCGTGAGGATGCCCTTGTGCAGCGTGAAGGGCGACTGCAGCATCCGGCGCAGCTTGATCGAGGGCGCCAGGCCCGAGAGCTGCTGGAAAATGTCGTGCACGTCGGCGGCGATGTCCGGGTCGGAGGTCATCAGGCCGATATCCGTGTAGGCCCGGGCCGTGCCGGCGTGGTAGTTGCCGGTGCCCAGGTGCACGTAGCGCTGCAGCTTCTTTCCTTCCCGCCGCACGATGAGCATCATCTTGGCGTGGGTCTTGTAGCCCACGACGCCGTACATCACCTGCACGCCAGCCTCCTGCAGCTGGTCGGCCAGGCGGATGTTGGCTTCCTCGTCGAAGCGCGCGCGCAGCTCCACGCACACCGTCACGTCCTTGCCGTTGCGCGCGGCCGTGATCAGGTGCTCGATGATCTTGCTGTCCTTGCCGGTGCGGTAGAGCGTCTGCTTGATCGCCAGCACGTCCGGGTCGTTCGCGGCGTGCTGGAGCAGGTCGAGCACCGACTGGAAGCTCTGGTAGGGATGGTGCACCAGCACGTCGCGCTGGCGCAGGGTCTCGAAGGGCGCGTCCTCGTCCACGGCCACCGGGGCGGGCTTGAAGGCCGGGAACTTCAGGTCGGGGCGGTCGACCAGGTCGTAGACCTGGGTGACGCGATTGATGTTCACCGGTCCGTTGATCCGGTACACCGCGTTCTCGCTGAGCCCGAAGTTCTGCAGCAGCGTGCGCACGATCGGCTTGGGGCAGTGTTCGGCGATTTCCAGGCGCACCGCCGGGCGGAAGCCGCGGCTGGCCAGTTCGTCCTTGAGCGCGCTGGCGAGGTTCTCGACTTCCTCCTCGTCCACGAACAGCTCGGAGTTGCGGGTGACGCGGAACTGGTAGGCGCCCTTGACCCGCATGCCGGTGAACAGGTCGTCCACGAAGGCCGTCAGCACCGCCGAGAGCAGCACGAAATCATGTTCGCCGCCGGAGATTTCCCGCGGCAGCTGGATGATGCGCGGCAGCGAGCGCGGGGCGCGCACGATGGCCATGCCGCCGTTGCGCCCGAAAGCATCCTTGCCCTCCAGCACCACCACCACGTTGAGCGACTTGTTGAGGATGCGCGGGAACGGGTGCACCGGGTCCAGGCCCAGCGGCGAGAGCACCGGCAGCAGTTCGTCGCGGAAGTAGCGGTGCAGCCACTTGCGCTGGCGGGCGTTCCAGGACGAATGCGCCAGGATGCGGATGCCGGCGGCGTTGAGCTCGGGCCGCAGGGCCTCGTTCCAGTACCGGTACTGCTCGTCCACCAGCTCCGCGGCCTTGTCGTGGATCAGCTCCAGCGCCCGCGAGGGCGGGATGCCGTCGGGCGGCAGCGGGCCGCCGAACTGCAGGGCGGTGCGCACGGTGGCCGCCCGGATCTCGAAGAACTCGTCGAGGTTGGTGCAGCTGATGCACAGGTAGCGCAGGCGTTCGAGCAGCGGCACCCGCGGGTCCTTGGCCTGGGCCAGGACGCGGAAATTGAACTCCAGCTGCGACAGTTCGCGGTTGAGGTAAAGGTCGGGCGCGTGCAGGTCGGGCGTGCTGGCGCCGGCTTCGGGGCTGTCGGGACTCATGCCCTTAGCTTACGACGTCCGGGCCGTCGTCGGCGCCCTGGCTGCCCGCCGGGCCGCGCATGCGCACCCGGGCCGGGCCGAATACGCAGGCGAAGGTGCTGCCGCGGCCGACCTCGCTTTCCACCTCCAGCCGGGCCTGGTGCAGGCTAAGCACGTGCTTGACGATCGACAGGCCCAGGCCGGTGCCGCCGGACTCGCGCGACCGGCTGGTGGAGACGCGGTAGAAGCGCTCGGTGATGCGCGGCAGGTGCTGCTCCGGGATGCCATAGCCGGTGTCCTGCACCGCCAGGCGCACGCCGCCGCCGGCCACCCGCTCGAAGCGGATCAGCACGCTGCCCCCGGTGGGCGTGTAGCGGATGGCGTTGGAGACCAGGTTCGAGAACGCGCTGTGCAGTTCCTTGGTGGAGCCGGTCAGGTCGCAGCCGGCGCTGTCCTCCACCCGCACGGTATGGCGGCCCTGGCTCAGCGCCTCGGCCTCGCGCCGCAGGGTGACCAGCATGGGCGCCATGGACAGGGGTTCTTCGGGCAGGGATTCCTGGGCTTCCAGTCGGGACAGGGTCAGCAGGTCCTCGACCAGCTGGGTCATGCGCTGGGACTGCCGGCGCATCTCCTCGACCATGGTCGCCAGCTCCGGGTGTTCCTCGGGTTCGATCATGTCCAGGTAGCCGTGCACCACCGTCAGCGGCGTTCGCAGCTCGTGCGAGACGTTGGCGACGAAGTCGCGGCGCACCTGTTC
>CAXAYM010000217.1:0-4558 GCA_963973175.1 uncultured Arenimonas sp. | reverse complement strand
CCACACCCGCCGTGATGATGAGTGCCCCGCTGGCGAAAGAGCGGGCGGGGTGCTCGTCAGCGCGGTGGGTGTGGGGTCGTAATTTCCGGTCACAGCGCACAACCGAGCGAAACCAAAGCCCCGAACCCCGCAAAACAAAAGAGTCGCGCCTGAAGGCGCTCCTGCAGGGGCTAGCGGGAGTCGGCGCCGAGGAGGAGGTCGATGGCGGCCATGCGGATGGGGAGGCCGTTGGCGACCTGCTGCAGGATCACCGATTGCGGGCCGTCGGCGACGAAACCGTCGATTTCGATGCCGCGGTTCATCGGGCCCGGGTGCATCACGATCGCGTCCGGCGCGGCGTGTGCGAGACGGTCCGGCGACAGCCCGAAGTCGCGGTAATAACCCTCCAGCGACGGCACCAGCCCCTGCTCCATGCGCTCGCGCTGCAGCCGCAGCATGATCACTGCGTCCACGCCGGCCACCGCCTCGTCGAAGTCCTCCAGCACCCGGCAACCCGCCAGCTCGTCCGCGCCCGGCAGCAGGTTCCCCGGACCGCAGACCCGGATTTCCCCGCAGCCCAGCGCACGCAGCGCATGCAGGTCCGAACGGGCCACCCGCGAGTGCAGCACGTCGCCGGCCACCAGCACCTTCAGCGCCGAAAAATCGTCGCCCTTGTGCTGGCGCAGCGTCAGAATGTCCAGCAGGCCCTGGGTCGGGTGCGACGCGCGGCCGTCGCCGGCGTTGATCACCCGCGTGCCCGGGTTCGCGCCCGCCGCCAGCGCCGCCACCGCCCCGTCGTCGGCGTGGCGGATCACGAACAGGTCCACGCCCATCGCCTCGATCGTCTTGAGCGTGTCGAGCGCCGATTCGCCCTTCTTCGTCGAAGACGTCGCCACGTCGAAGTTCAGCACGTCCATGCCCAGCCGCGTCGCCGCCAGCTGGAAGCTGCTGCGGGTGCGCGTGGACGGCTCGAAGAACAACGTGCAGCAGGTCCGGCCCGGGTGCCGGGTGCGGGCGCCGGTGCCGCCGTGGGCGTGCGGCAGCAGCAGCTCGGCCTGGTCCATCAGCTGGCGCAGCAGCGGCGCCGGCAGGCCGTCGAGGGTCAGCAGGTGGCGCAGGCGGCCGTCGGGCGTCAGCTGGAGGTCGTTCATGGGTGCTCGGGCATCGGGGGAAGGTGGGAACCGGGGTCGGCCAGCCAGCGTTCGAGGATGATGACCGCGGCCAGCGCGTCGATCTGTTCGGCCTGGTGGCGCTTGCGGGTACCGGCGGCGCGGCCGGCGGCGAAGCGGCGGGAGGCTTCGACCGAGCTGCTGCGTTCGTCCACCGCGTGCACCGGCAGGCCATAGCGGCGGGCGATCTCGCGCGCGAATCCGCGGGCGCGCCGGCGCGCGGGCTGGTCGCCGCCGTCGAGCGTGGCCGGGTCGCCGACCACCAGGGCGTCGGGGCGCCATTCCTTGCACCACTGGTCCAGCCGCGGCCAGTCGGGGCCGGATTCGCGCACGTCCAGCACGCCCAGCTCGCGCGCCGTGCCCGACAGCGTATTGCCCAGGGCCACGCCGATGCGCCGGGCGCCGACGTCGAAGGCCAGCAGGGTGACGGGGCCGGTCATGCGTGGCCGGCGTAATCGGCCAGGCGTTCGATGTCCACGCCGAGGCAGCGTGCCGCCGCATGCCAGCGTTCGGCCATCGGCGTTTCGAACAGCACCGCCTTTTCCGCCGGCACCGTCAGCCAGCTGTTGGCGGCCAGTTCGTCCTCGAGCTGCCCGGCTTCCCAGCCCGCGTAACCCAGGGTCACCAGCAGGTTCGCCGGGCCCTCGCCCGCCGCCGTGGCTTCGAGGATGTCACGGGACGTGGTGATGCCCAGGCCGCTGGACAGGCGCAGCGTGGACGCCCATTCGCGGGGATCGTCGTGCAGCACGAAGCCGCGGTCGGGTTGCACCGGGCCGCCGGCGAGCACCTCGCGGGCGGCCAGCGCGCCGTCGGCGGTGTCGAGCTTCATCTGCGCCAGCATCTCGCCCAGCGTGAAGTCCGAAGGCAGGTTGACCACCAGGCCCATCGCGCCGTGTTCGTCGTGCTGGCAGACCAGGGTGACCGAGCGGAAGAAATTCGGATCGTCCATGGCCGGCATGGCGATCAGGAAATGCTCGGCGAGGGAACGCTGCGCGGACATGCGTGCATTCTAACGCCTGGCCGCCGCCGGCCGGCGCTCAGCGCAGCCGCAGCAGCAGGGACGGTCCGCGCAGCTTCAGGTCCAGCTGGGCGTCGAGGCTGCCGGCTTCACCCGCGCGCCGGCGATCGAGCCGGATCTGGGTGCCGCCGTATTCCAGCGCCAGGCCCAGGCGATCGAAGGCGAACCACTCCAGCCCCAGCGAGGTGTCGACGATGTGGCCGCTGAGCCGGCCGCTTTTGCGGGCGACGCCGGAGAACTCGGCGTACAGGCGCAGGCGATCGGTCACGGCGTGGCGCCAGCCCAGGGTCAGCAGCGGGGCGAAGGCGCGGTCGTCGCTGGCCACCCGGCCGTCGACCGACACGCCGTCGACGCTGGCTTCGCCTTCGAACAGGGTGCGGACGCGGTAGTGCGCCACGCCCAGCCCCAGGCCCCAGGCGGTCTCGCCGGCGCCCGCCCACCAGCGCCAGGCGGCGCTGGAGAAGTCGTAGTCGAAGCGGCTGCGCAGCTCGGCGGTGGCGGCATAGGTGCGGCCGTCGTACGCGATGTCCCGGTCCAGGCGGACGCGGTTGCCGCGTTCGAAGCCGAAGTATTCGAGCCCCAGGCCGTGGCGCTCGTCCACCAGGATGTCCAGCCGCGCCTGCAGCACCGGCTGGCGCCGGTCCAGGCCCAGGTCGCGCTCGAGGTTGATGTGGCCGCCGGCGTCGTAGTCGCCGGCCTGGGCGCGCGCCCGCAGCGTCGTGTCGCTGGTGGTGTCGAAACCCCCGAGCGAAAGGCTCCAGGCATCGAGCGGACGCGGCGGCGCGGCGCCGGAGCTGCCGGACGCCGCGAGCGCAAGGGCCAGGACCAGCGCCTTGGCGGGCAAGGCGCTTATTTGGCTTCGGACAGCTCCACGCCGTCCAGGCCCTGGCTGAGGGTGCGGGCGTCGCCACCCTGGGCCAGCTTGATCTTCAGGCGGACTTCGTTGGCGGAATCGGCAAAACGCAGGGCGTCCTCGTAGCTGATCTCGCCGGCCTGGTAGAGCTCGAACAGGGCCTGGTCGAAGGTGCGCATGCCCAGGTTCGTCGATTCCTTCATGACGTCCTTGAGCTTGTGGATCTCGCCGTCGCGGATGTAGTCCTGCACCAGCGGCGTGCCGAGCAGGATTTCCATCGCGACGCGACGGGCCTTGCCGTCGGGCGTCGGGATCAGCTGCTGGGCGACGACGCCCTTGAGGTTCATCGAAAGGTCCATCAGCAGCTGGCTGCGGCGGTCTTCCGGGAAGAAGTTGATGATGCGGTCCATCGCCTGGTTGGCGTTGTTCGCGTGCAGCGTGCACAGCACGAGGTGGCCGGTTTCGGCGAAGGCGATCGCGTGGTCCATGCCCTCGCGCGTGCGCACCTCGCCGATCATGATCACGTCCGGCGCCTGGCGCAGGGTGTTCTTGAGCGCGGCCTCCCAGCTGTCGGTGTCGATGCCGACTTCGCGCTGGGTGATGATGCAGCCCTCGTGCTTGTGCACGAATTCGATCGGGTCCTCGATGGTGATGATGTGGCCCGAGGAATTCATGTTGCGGTAGCCGATCATCGCGGCCAGCGAGGTCGACTTGCCGGTGCCGGTGGCGCCGACGAACAGGATGATGCCGCGCTTGGTCATCGCCAGGGTCTTGATGACCGGCGGCAGGCTCAGCTCTTCGACGGTCGGGATGCGCGTTTCGATGCGACGCAGCACCATGCCGACCTGGTTGCGCTGGTAGAAGCACGACACGCGGAAGCGGCCGACGCCGGACACGCCGATGGCGAAGTTGCACTCGTGGGTCTTTTCGAACTCCTCGCGCTGCGAGGGATTCATGACGTTGAGCACCAGGTCGCGCGACTGCTGCGGCGTGAGCGGGTTCTGGGTGATGGGCGACAGCTTGCCATTGACCTTCATTGAGGGCGGCACGCCGGCCGTGATGAACAGGTCGGACGCCTTCTTGTGCGCCATCAGTTTCAGGAAGGAGGTGAAATCAATGCTGCTCATGCTAGCTCCTGATTGCCCCCGGGCCCTGGCCCGGGAAACGTGTCACGCGGCGTCCTGCCAGCCCCCTTCCGGCGGCGACGTCAGTCGAAAAGCTTCTTTTCCTTGGCGTAGTCGCGCGCCTGCATCTTGGTGACCAGGCCACGCTTGACGATGTCCTGCAGGCACTGGTCGAGGGTCTGCATGCCGTACTGCTGGCCGGTCTGGATGGACGAGTACATCTGCGCCACCTTGTCCTCGCGGATCAGGTTCCGGATCGCGGCGGTGCCGATCATGATCTCGTGGGCGGCGATCCGCCCGCCGCCGTTTTTCTTCATCAGGGTCTGCGAGATCACCGCCTGCAGGGATTCCGACAACATCGAGCGGACCATGGATTTCTCCTCCGCCGGGAACACGTCCACCACCCGGTCGATGG
>CAXAYM010000216.1:0-4581 GCA_963973175.1 uncultured Arenimonas sp. | reverse complement strand
ACCTGCGGGCGGATGCCGGGGCGACGCACCTTCACCGCGACCTCGCTGCCGTCGCCGAGCCGCGCCCGGTAGACCTGGGCAATGGACGCGGCCGCGATCGGGACTACGTCGAAGCCGGGGAAGACCGACGCGATCGGGCCACCCAGGTCCTCTTCGATCTGTTCGCGCACGGCGTCGAAGCCGGCCGCCGGCACCTGGTTCTGCAGCTTCTCGAACTCGGTGATCCACTCGGGCGCGAACAGGTCGACGCGCGTGGCCAGCAGCTGGCCCAGCTTGACGAAGCTCGGGCCCATCTCCTCGAAGGCACGGCGCACGCGCTCGGGCGGCGACAGCGTGGCCAGCTCGGCGGTGGCTTCCGAATGCAGCAGGTGCCCGGCCCGCTCAAGCGCCCTGGCCAGGCCGATCCGTCGCACGAGGTCGCCGAACCCGTAGCGCACCGCCACCGACGCCACCTCGTTGAGGCGACCCAGGTCACGTGCGGCGCTGAGGGTTTCCCAGAGCATGGCTCGTCAGGCCTTCAGCGCCGCCGCGCTTTCGCGAACGGCAGGCCCTTGAACAGGAATTCGCGCAGGCGCTCGCACTCGTCCGCCGGACGTTCGCACAGCAGGCCAAGCCGAACTACGGGGACCCCGTCTTCTTCGACCAGGCGGTAGCGGGCGATGGCGGCGACGGTGCTCGGTGACATCGGCGCCGTAGGGGACGCGGGGAACGGTGGCTGGATGATGTACGAGAGCCAGAACGTGTTCGGATCCTGTTCCTCGGGATGCATCGAGGTGCGGAAGATCCGCCCGTCCGTAACCCGCGACATGCCGTAGGGAGGGTGCAGGACTCGTTGCATGTCCAGCACGTCGGCCGCCTCAAATTCCTCAATGCTCGTAAATGGCAGGCGCTCTTCGTCCGGGAGATAAAGCGGCTTTCGATGCGAGCGTGGCCAGGGAATCTTGTACGCCTCGACGTTCCGGAAGCCGCCGAACTTTATCGGTATCTGCACCCAGCCATCCTGCGCCTTGGCCCGCTGGTTGGCGGCCAGTACGTACTGTGCCACGGCATCCTCGGCTGCCTGGTCGAACAGCTTCCGCCCGGAACTTTCGTCGACGCGGGTCTCGACAATGCGCCCGCAATCGTCGAATCGCGCCCCCACGAGGACCAGACCGGTCTTCTTGGCACGGGCCAGGTCCAGGGGGTAGCGCGGCGTGATGGCCTTCGGCGCGGGGCAGTCGACCCCATCCGGATTCACCGGGCCGTCGGCAGCCGCCGGAACCACGGTCGCAGTCGCAAGCATTGTCGCCAGCAGCACGCCGATCATTTCGACGCCTCCAGCATCGGCAGGTTCAGGCCCTGCTCGCGCGCGCAGGCCTTGGCGATTTCGTAGCCGGCGTCCGCGTGACGCATGACGCCGGTGCCGGGGTCGTTCCACAGCACCCGGGCGAGGCGCCTGTCGGCGGCCTCGCTGCCGTCGCAGACGATGACCACGCCGCTGTGCTGGCTGTAGCCCATGCCGACGCCTCCGCCGTGGTGCAGCGACACCCAGGTGGCGCCACCGGCGACGTTGAGCATCGCGTTGAGCAGCGGCCAGTCGGACACGGCGTCGCTGCCGTCCATCATCGCTTCGGTTTCGCGGTTGGGCGAGGCCACGCTGCCGCTGTCGAGGTGGTCGCGGCCGATCACGATCGGCGCACTCACCTCGCCGTTGCGCACCATCTCGTTGAAGGCCAGCGCCAGCCGGTGGCGGTCGCCCAGCCCCACCCAGCAGATGCGCGCCGGCAGGCCCTGGAAGCTGATGCGCTCGCGCGCCATGTCCAGCCAGCGGTGCAGGTGGGGGTTGTCCGGGATCAGTTCCTTCACCTTGGCATCGGTCTTGTAGATGTCCTCGGGGTCGCCGCTGAGCGCAACCCAGCGGAAGGGGCCAATGCCACGGCAGAAGAGCGGCCGCACGTAGGCCGGCACGAAGCCCGGGAAGTCGAAGGCATCCTTGCAGCCCACGTCGAAGGCCATCTGCCGGATGTTGTTGCCGTAGTCGAAGGTGGGCACGCCCATGTCCTCGAAGTTGAGCATCGCCTCCACATGCGTGCGCATGGAATGTTTGGCCGCGTCGATGACCTTCTGCGGATTGTTCTTCTGTTCGCTGAACCACTCCTCCAGCGACCAGCCGGCCGGCAGGTAGCCATGCAGCGGATCGTGCGCGGAGGTCTGGTCGGTGACGGCATCGGGACGCACGCCGCGGCGCACCAGCTCGGGCAGGATCTCGGCGGCATTGCCGAGCAGCGCGATCGAGATCGCCTTGCCCTCGGACGTGTACTTCTCGATGCGCGCCAGCGCGTCGTCCAGATCCCTGGCCTGCTCGTCCACGTACTTCGTGCGCAGGCGCATGTCGATGCGCGACTGCTGGCATTCGATGTTCAGCGAGCAGGCGCCGGCCAGCGACGCCGCCAGGGGCTGCGCGCCGCCCATGCCGCCCAGGCCGGCGGTGAGGATCCAGCGGCCGCTGAGGTCGCCCTTGTAGTGCTGGCGGCCCATCTCCACGAAAGTTTCGTAGGTGCCCTGCACGATGCCCTGCGAGCCGATGTAGATCCAGCTGCCGGCGGTCATCTGGCCGTACATCATCAGGCCCTTGGCATCGAGCTCGTTGAAGTGCTCCCAGGTCGCCCAGTGCGGCACGAGGTTGGAATTTGCGATCAGCACCCGCGGCGCATCGGCATGGGTGGGGAAGACGCCCACCGGCTTGCCGGACTGCACCAGCAGGGTCTGGTCGTCTCCAAGCTTGCGCAGGCTGTCGAGGATGGCGTCGTAGCTGGCCCAGTCGCGGGCGGCGCGGCCGATGCCGCCGTAGACCACCAGTTCGGCCGGGTTTTCGGCCACCTCGGGGTCGAGGTTGTTCTGGATCATCCGGTAGGCGGCTTCGGTCAGCCAGGACTTGCAGCTGAGCTGGCTGCCGCGCGGCGCGGCGATCTTTCGCGAGGGGTCTTTGCGGTTGGCGGCAGGCATCGTCGGCTCCCAGGACAAGGCCCTGATTATAAGCCGCCGCGCCGACCTTCCCTTATTCGCTGGCCCGGCGCACCCGCGAGCGCCGCGCCAGCCATTCCGAGGCCAGCAGCGCGCCCAGGGCCAGCAGCAGCGACACGACCGCCAGCCGGGTGATGCCGGCTTCGCCACCGGGCTGCTGCATCAGCTGGTGCATCGCCAGCGACAGGGTGCGGGTCTGGCCGGGAATGCTGGACACGAAGGTGATGGTGGCGCCGAACTCGCCCAGCGCCTTGGCAAAGGCCAGCGCGGCACCGGCGGCCAGGCCGGGCATGGCCAGCGGCAGGTCCACCTGCACGAACGTGGCCCAGCGGCGCGCACCCAGGCTGGCCGCCATTTCCTCGTAGTCGCGCGGGATGGCCTCGAAGGACAGGCGGATCGCGCGCACGAACAGCGGGAAGGCCATGACCGCGGCCGCCAGCACCGCACCGGTCCAGCGGAACGCCAGCTCCAGGCCGAGGTACCTGGCCAGCCAGCCACCGATCACGCCCTGGCTTCCGAAGGCCAGCAGCAGCACGTAACCCGTCAGCACCGGCGGCAGCAGCAGCGGCAGGTGCACCAGCGCGTCGAACAGCGCCTTGCCGGGGAAGCGGAACCGCGCCAGCACCCAGGCCGCCGCCACCGCCGGCACCAGCGACACCAGCACGGCCAGCAGCGCGACGCGCAGGCTCAGCAATACGACTTCGATTTCCGCGGGCTGCAGCATCACGGAGCGTCGAACCCGCGCCTGCGCAATATTTCGCG
This sequence comes from uncultured Arenimonas sp., assembly GCA_963973175.1. GTDB lineage: Bacteria > Pseudomonadota > Gammaproteobacteria > Xanthomonadales > Xanthomonadaceae > Arenimonas. Next base: position 816 of record CAXAYM010000216.1, on the reverse strand, counting down.
CATTTGCCCGCCCTGCAGGAAGGCCAGGAATCCGGCGCTGCGCGCGGGATCCGCCGCGCTGGCCCGGGCCACCGGGTAACGCACGGGCTCATGCGAGCCGGCAGGAAACTCTGCGACCACGCGCACCCTGGGTTCGACCCGGGCATCGGTGGCGTAGACGATGCCCAGCGGCGCTTCGCCACGGGCGACAAAGGCCAGTGCGCCGCGCACGCTGTCCGTTTCCGCGAGCCGGTCCTCCAGCCCGCGCCAAAGTCCAAGCGCCTGCAGGGACTGCCGCGCATAACGACCTGCCGGGACACTGCCGGTGTCGCCCAGCGCCAGGCGTCCGCGCGGCCCCAGCGCCGCCGACAGGGCCGCCGCTTCCAGCGCAACCGCCTTGGCGCCGTCACGGGGCGCCACCAGCACCAGGGTGTTGCGCGCGAGGTCGAAGCGCGTCGAAGCATCCACGAGGCCACGTGCCTGCAGGTAATCCATCCAGGCCGCATCGGCCGACACGAAAACATCCGCGGGTGCACCCCGTTCCAGCTGGCGCGCGAGTGCCGCGCTTCCGGCATACGACACCCGCACCCGCTGGCCGGTGCGTGCCTGCCAGGCGGCCCCCGCCTCGTCCATGCTCTCCTGCAGGCTTGCCGCCGCGAACACCAGCAGCCCGTCCCCATCCCCGGACCGCGGGGACGCCAGGGTCCCGGCCGGCAGGGCCAGGCAAATCAACAGCCACCAGGGTTTCATGGTCCGCAGCCTACATGCCGCGGAAGCGATGGAGGAAGGCGGCGCTGACCGGCAAGGTATCGGCGCGGCCACGCAGGCTGATGCGGG
>CAXAYM010000215.1:0-4601 GCA_963973175.1 uncultured Arenimonas sp. | reverse complement strand
ACCTGGGCCAGTGCATCCTCGATGCGCTTGCGGCGCTCGGCGGCACCAAAGCCGCGGTAGCGCAGCGGCACGTCGACGTTGTCGAACAGGTTCAGGTCCGGAATGAGGTTGAAGCCCTGGAAGATGAAGCCCAGCTTCTGGTTGCGAAGCTTCGAACGGGCGGCGTCGTCCAGGCCACGCACGTCGACGCCGTCGAGCCAGTATTCGCCGCCGCTGAATTCCTCGAGCAGGCCGGCGATGTTGAGGAAGGTCGTCTTGCCCGAACCCGAGGGGCCGGTGACGGCGACGAACTCGCCCTCCTTGACGTGGATGTCGAAACCGCGCAGCGCGTGGGTTTCGATCATGTGGGTGCGGTAGACCTTGCTCAGGTTGTTCATGCGCAGCATGGCGGATTCCTTGGTCGCGGGTTCGTGGGGTGAATCAATCATTGATGGCGACGCGCTCGGCGTCTTCGAAGGTGTCGGTGCCGGAAATCACGATGCGATCGCCCGGCTGCACGCCCTCGAGGATCTCGACTTCGCCGACGCTGGTGGCGCCCAGCACGATCGGGCGGCGCACGGCGATGCCGTCCTCCACCACGTAGGCGGCGCGTCCGCCCAGGGCTTCGACGAAGGGACCGCGCGCGACCTTGAGTACGTCGGGCTTTTCCTCGAACAGCACGCGGGCGCTGACGCGCTGGTTCTGGCGCAGGCCGGCCGGCTGTTCGCCGTTGAAGCGCACGCGGGCCAGGACCTGGTTGTTCACCACTTCGGGCGAGATCGCGGAAATGGTGCCGGTCGCGGCGGTGGCGCCGATGCGCACCTCGGCGGTCATGCCCAGGCCCAGGTCCTCGGCATAGGACTCGGGCATCTCAAGCTCGACTTCCAGGCGGCTCAGGTCCACCACGGTCATCAGCGGGGTATTGGCGACGACCACCGCGCGGTCGTCGACGCTGAGCGTGCCGATCACGCCATCCACCGGCGCGCGCACGTTGAGCTCGTCGACCCGGCGTTCGAGGTTGGCGGTGAGCAGGCGCTGGCGTTCGAGCAGCTGTTCCTGGGTCTTCAGGCCCAGGCTGACGTCCTGGGATTCGAGCTGCGCGGCGGTGCCGGCGTGCTTGCTGCGGATGTCGGCGCTGGCCATGGCGTCCTTGGCGCGCAGGTATTCGACCTCGGCGATCGCGCCCAGTTCGAAGCCGCGTTCGGCGCGCTGCAGGTCGCGCAGGGCGGCCAGGCGGGTCACTTCGGCGTCGTCGGCCTCGCGCTTGGCCAGCAGGCTGGCCTTGCGGGCCAGGATGCGCTGGCGGGCGACCTCGGCCTCGAGCTGGGCCAGGGTGGCCTGTTCGCGCTGGAGTTCGTTCTGAAGCTCCGGGGAATCGATCACCGCCATCACGTCGCCGCGGGCGACGGTGTCGCCGGCCAGGATCTTCAGCGTCACGGTGCCGCCGGCCGGCGCATACAGCGTCGGGCTGACCGCGGCCACGACGCGGCCATTGGCGGTGGCGTCGCGCACCAGCAGGCCGCGTTCGACCTCGGCGAAACGAAGCCGGTCGGCCGACACCGCGCTGGCGCTGCCGAGCCAGCCGCTGAGCAGCCAGCCCACCATCACGACCGCGAGCACGGCGGCCACAGCCAGGTAGAGCGGGCGGCGGGAGCGGGGCGCCTGGGCCTGGGAAAGGCTTCGGTCCTGGGCGGAGGTGTCGCGGATCATCGCTTCGTCCATGCAGATCGGGTCTGCAAGGAAAGATGCAACCACCGTGCCAAGCTACAAGTGATTGAATGGAAAGGATTTGCGATGTGTCCGCGGCGTCCGCCGGGACCGTGGCCGGACACCGCGCGGACACCCGGCCGGGCCCCGCGAATCCTTCGCCCGCGGAAAGCCACATCCTTCACTTAAACTTGCGGGCCAGTCACCCAGGAACGCCCCGCCCATGTGTGGAATCGTCGGCATCAGCGCCAACCGGCCCATCGTCCAGCACCTCATCGCCGGCCTCGCCGCCCTTGAGTACCGCGGCTACGACTCGGCCGGCGTGGCCCTGCTCACCGGCGACGGCATCTCCCGGCTGCGCGCCAAGGGCAAGGTCCGTGACCTGGTCGCCCTGCAGGCCGAAACCGGCCTCGATGGCCACTGCGGCATCGCCCACACCCGCTGGGCCACCCACGGCGTGCCCAGCGAAGGCAATGCCCATCCGCACGTGTCCGGCCAGGTGAGCCTGGTGCACAACGGCATCATCGAAAACCACGCCGCGCTGCGCACCGAGCTGCAGGCCGAAGGTTATGAGTTCAGCTCCCAGACCGACACCGAGGTGGTGGCGCACCTGGTCGAGCGCGCCCAGCGCCAGGGCCTGTCGCTGCTGGCGGCGGTGCAGGAAACAGTCAAGCGCCTGCACGGGGCCTATGCCATCGCCGCGGTGTCCGCACGCGAGCCCGGCACGGTGGTGGGCGCTCGTTTTGGTGCGCCGCTGATCGTCGGCCTGGGCGAGGGCGAGCAGTACCTGGCCTCGGACGTGCACGCGCTGCTGCCGCTGACCAAGCGCTTCATGTACCTCGAGGAAGGCGACGTCGCAGAAGTGACTGTCGACGGCATCCGCCTCTTCGACCAGGACGGCCAGCCGGCGCAGCGCGAAGTGAAGGAATCGCATTTCAGTGCCGACGCGGTCGAGCTCGGTGAGTACGCCCACTACATGCTCAAGGAGATCCACGAGCAGCCCGTGGCCGTGGCCGACACCCTCGAAGGCCGCATTGCCGGCGGCAAGATCCTGACCCAGATCTTCGGCGTCGATGCCGACAAGCTGCTGGCCGACACCCAGGCCGTGCACATCATCGCCTGCGGCACCAGCTACCACGCCGGCCTGGTCGCGCGATACTGGATCGAGCAGCTGGCCGGCGTGCCCTGCACCGCGGAGATCGCCAGCGAATACCGCTACCGCGACCCGGTGGTGAAGGAAGGCACGCTGTTCCTGACCATTTCCCAGTCCGGTGAAACCGCCGACACCCTGGCCGCGCTCAAGCTCGCCAAGGACCGCCCCTACCTGGCGCGCATGGCGGTGTGCAACGTGCCGGAATCGTCGATCGTGCGCGAATCATCATTGGTGCTGATGACCCGCGCCGGCCCCGAGATCGGCGTGGCTTCGACCAAGGCCTTCACCACCCAGCTGGTGGCGCTGGCCTTGTTCTCGCTGGCGCTGGCCCGGGTCAAGGGCCTGGACGACGAACGTTATTCCGACGGCGTGCGCCAGCTCGAGCGCCTGCCGGGTCACATCGCCGAAGTGCTCAAGCTCGACGATGAAATCAAGGAGCTGGCCGAACAGTTCATCGGCAAGCACCACGCGCTGTTCCTGGGCCGCGGCACGCACTGGCCGGTGGCGATGGAGGGCGCGCTCAAGCTCAAGGAAATCAGCTACATCCACGCCGAGGCCTATGCCGCCGGCGAACTCAAGCACGGCCCGCTGGCGCTGGTGGACGAAGACATGCCGGTCATCGCGGTGGCTCCGAACGACCGCCTGATCGACAAGCTAAAGTCCAACCTCGAGGAAGTGCGCGCCCGCGGCGGCGTGCTCTATGCCTTCGTCGACGAAACCGTGGCCCATGGCCTGGACGCCGCGCGCGTGGTGATCCTGCCGGCGTCGGGCGAGATCGCCGCGCCGATCATCTCCACCATCCCGCTGCAGCTGCTGAGCTACCACGTGGCCGTGCAGCGCGGCACCGACGTCGACCAGCCGCGAAACCTGGCCAAGTCGGTCACGGTGGAATAAGCCCGCCATCCACATTCCGCCTACGCCTCCGGGCGCAGACTCGGCGCCCGGAATCCCCGAGCCGCCCATGCGCCTGAACGCCGATTTCAGCCAACGTATCGTCATCCGTCCCGGCGACTCCCCCTGGGAGGCATCGCCATCCCCGGGCGTGATGCGGCGCATGCTCGACCGCGTCGGCGCGGAGGCCGCGCGCGCCACCAGTCTGGTGCGCTATGCGCCGGGTTCGGTCTTCCCCGAACACGAACATCCCGATGGCGAAGAGATCCTCGTACTCGACGGCGTTTTCACCGACGAGCGCGGTGACCACGGCCCCGGCACCTACCTGCGCAATCCCGACGGCAGCCGGCACGCCCCGCGCAGCGCCGGCGGATGCACACTTTTCGTGAAGCTGAGGCAGTTTCAGGAAGGCGACGACGAGTCCGTGTGCATCGACACCAACGCCGCCGACTGGCGCCCGGGCCTGGTGCCCGGCCTTCGCGTGATGCCGCTGCATTCCTTCGGCACCCAGCACACCGCGCTGGTGGACTGGGCCCCGGGTACGGTATTCCAGTCGCATACCCACTGGGGTGGCGAGGAAATCCTGGTGCTCAGCGGCCAGTTCGAAGACGAATACGGCATCTACCCCGCCGGCAGCTGGCTGCGCAGCCCGCACCACTCGCAGCACGCGCCGCGGGCGCCGCTGGGTGCCCGCATCCTGGTCAAGACCGGGCACCTGGACGCGGACTTCCTGCGGCGGTGGGCGGCATGAAAAGGGCTCTCGGCGCGGCGTTTTTCTACGCGCGCTTCGCGCTGTCGTTCTCGCGCATCGGTTTCCGGCGTCGTGTGGACGGGGCAGGGCTGGATGCGAATTTCGGCGGCCAGCGCTGGG
>CAXAYM010000214.1:0-4604 GCA_963973175.1 uncultured Arenimonas sp. | reverse complement strand
GTCGGTCCCGCTTTTCGTGCCGCTGCCTTTCAGCGTCGAAGAATACGAAAGGGATTTCGAGACGTCTGCGTCGCTCGCCGAGTTCCGCGAGCTGCTCGCCGGCAGCGAGGTCCGCGTGCTGCCGCTGGCGCCGGGCGTCTCCGCCGACGACATCCGCCAGCGTGGCGAGGCCCGGAACCGGCAGTACGCGCAGCTGGGCATGTTCGTTTCCTCGCACTGCCAGGTGTTGCTGGCGCTCTGGGACGGCCAGCCGAGCAAGGCCCTCGGCGGCACGGCCCAGGTGGTGGATTTCCACATCGCCAGCGTCATGCCCGACATCGGCGAACGCGATGTCGCTCCCAACCTCCTGGCCGACGATGAAAGCGACCTGGTGTTCCACGTGTCCTGCTCGCGGCAATTGGCGCCCGGTGGACGACGCCCCTTGCATGCCCCGGCGATGGCCCACTGGGTGACCTCGGAAGGCTCCGTTCCCGAATCCAGCGGCCTGCCCGGGGCCTACCGACGGGTCTTTGGCCAGATGGCGGCCTTCAATGCCGACACCCAGCGCCATTGGCATGCCATCCAGGCCAACTACCCTCGCCTGCTGCCCGTCGATCCGCCCGCCGACGTGCCGGCGGGAATCGTCCGGATCGAGCGCCTGTTCGGTGCCGCGGACTGGCTGGCGCTGCATTTCCGGCAACGCGTGCGACTGAACCTGCAGGCGAGCCATCTGGCGGCCGCACTGATGGGCCTGTGCTTCATCGTCTATTCCGACCTGCTGCCGCGACGGGAACTGGTGATCACATTCCTCGCGCTGTTCCTGCTTGGTTACGCACTGGCCTGGGTGGGCCAGCGCCGGCAGTGGCAGCGCAAGTATCTCGATTACCGGGGCCTGTCGGAAGGCCTGCGGGTGCAGCTTTACTGGCGGCTGGCCGGGGTGCAGGTGCCGGCCGACGGCAGCCTCGGCTACGACAGCTTCCTGCAGAAGCAGGACGTCGAACTGAGCTGGATCCGCCACGCGATGCGTGGCACCAGCCTGGCCCGGGACAGCGGCGCGAGCGCGGACCCGCGCTGGTTGCAGTGGACCATCCAGAACTGGGTGGGCGACGAACGCGGTGCCGGTGGCCAGCTCGATTATTTCCGCCGGGGCAGCGAGCAGCGCGCGAGGGCCTACCTGTACACCGAACGGCTGGGCCGGCTTGCGCTGCTGGCCGGTCTCGGCGGCGCGCTGGTGCTGGCGATTGCAGGGCCGCGTCTGGACGAAGGCAGCCAGGCGGGGTTACTGATCTTCATGGGCCTGTTGCCGCTGATTGCCGGCATCCGCGAGGCCTATTCCTTCAAGAAGGCGGACAAGGAGCTGATCAAGCAGTTCCAGTTCATGGCGCGCCTGTTCGCCAGCTGCAGCGTGCGACTTGCCCGCGCGTCATCGGACGAAGAACGGCGCGAACTGCTGCTCGCCCTCGGCCGTGCATGCCTGGAGGAACACGCCGAGTGGATCCTGCTGCACCGCGACCGTCCGCTGGAGTTGCAGGGGCCGCAATAGGGGTCGCCCCGCGCCGCCTGCTCGGTCATGATGGCCCGGATCGAGCGGATCGGGATCGCCGGGGAGTTGCCATGCCGACCGATGCACTGCCCTCCAGCCTGGGGACCCATCGGGTACAGACATCGCAGGAGGTGGCGGCCGCCGTGCGCAGCGTCAGCCAGGGCCAGGTGCGCTGGGAACCCGTGCGTTCGCTCTGGTTCTCGGGCATGGCCATCGCGGCCATCGTGGGCGGTGCACTGACCTTCAGCTGGCCGGCGTTCGCGTTGTTCGTCACCAGCACGGTTCTCGTACTGCTGCTGGGGCACTCCCTGGGCATGCACCGCAAGTTGGTGCACGACAGCTTCGACTGCCCGCGCTGGCTCGAGTACCTGCTGGTCTGGTGCGGCACCCAGGTCGGGGTGGCGGGCCCGCTGTCCATGGTCCGCACCCACGACCTGCGCGATTTCGCCCAGCGCCTGCCGGATTGCCACGACTTCCTGGCCCATCGCCGGTCGCTCGTGGTCGACGCCTGGTGGCAACTGCACTGCGAGCTTCGGCTCGAGCAGCCCCCGCATATCGAACTCGAAGCGCGGATCGGCGACGACGTCTTCTATCGTTTCCTGGAACGCACCTGGATGTGGCAGCACCTGCTGGTGGGCCTGCTGTTGTTCGCCCTCGGTGGCTGGGGTTTCGTGTTCTGGGGGGTTTGCGCCCGGGTCACGGCCGGGGTCTTCGGGCACTGGCTGGTGGGCTACTTCGCGCACAACCATGGCGGCATGCGCCACGAAGTCGTGGGTGCCGCGGTCCAGGGCCGGAACATCAGGCTGGTTTCGCTGCTGACCATGGGCGAGTGCTGGCACAACAACCACCATGCCTTTCCGGGTTCGTCGCGGCTGGGGCTTTATCCCGGCGAATGGGATCCTGGCTGGTGGCTGCTTTGCGGCCTGCGCCGGCTTGGCCTGGTGTCGCGGCTACGGCTGCCCGCCGACCTGCCGCCGCGTCCTGAACTGCGCCTGGTGCCCGCAGGCGACCGCCCTCTTCCCTCAACCGCCCTGTTATCAGAATGAATTCTCCCGAGTACAACCAATACTTTCCGCCGTCCCCCACCGCCAGGACCATGCCTTACTCGTTCTGGTGGCCGCTGGTCTGCGGGGCGCTCGCCGGTTTGCTGATCCGCATGGTTTACATGGGCGATCCCGGCGGGCGCTACTCGGCGATGATGGCGTCCTTCATCTACCTTTCGCCCTTCGTGGTGGGGATGGTCACCGTCTACGTAGCCGAACGCAGCCACCGGCGAAGCTGGGGCTACTACGCCTGGGCCTCGGTCTTCGCCAATGTCCTGTACGTGCTTGGCAGCCTGGTGACGCTGTTCGAAGGCATCATCTGCGCGATCGTCATCTTCCCCCTGTTCTCGCTGATCGGCGCCCTGGGTGGACTCCTGATGGGCCTGGTATGCCGCCTGACCAACTGGCCCCGGGGCACGGTCTACAGCGTGGCGGCCCTGCCCCTGGTGCTGGGCGCATTCGCCGGCACGCCGGCACCGGATGGCGGGTCACCGCTGAACGTGCATCGCGAGGTGCGGGTCCAGGCACCGGCGGACCAGGTCTGGCGTCACCTCATGGATGCCGATGCCATCGCACCGGCTGAAGTCGACGACGCCTGGATGTACCGCATCGGCGTGCCGATGCCGCTGGCGGGGGTCACCGAAGAAACGCCGGAGGGCCTGGTACGCGACGTACGCATGGGCAAGGGCATCCATTTCAGCCAGGTGTCCTCGGACTGGCAGCCGGGGCGCCGCGTGCACTGGCAGTACCGCTTCGCGCCCGACTCCGTGCCGCCCGGTGCGCTCGACGACCACGTCCGGATCGGCGGTCACTATTTCGACCTGGTGGGCACCACCTATACGCTGACCCCGCAGGGTGAAACGACGTTGCTGAGGATCGACATGCAGTACCGCGTCAGCACGTCCTTCGACTGGTACGCCCGGCCGATCGCCCGTTGGCTGATCGGGGATTTCAGCGAGGTGATCCTGGGCTTCTACCGGGAACGCAGCGAGCGCTCCGGGGAGTCAGAAGCTTAACAGCTGCGAACTGATTGACTGGGCGGCACGTCCCCAGAGGTGGGCGACACCCGGGAACTATCCGCCGCCACCGGATTGCACCACGGCGGCGGCGACAAGCATCCCGGTCAGCACAAGCCACATCGGATGACTCTTCTTGCGCCTCGTGCCTGTCAAAAGACCGTAGTGGTAGCGGGAATGGTAACGACGGCGCTGTCGGAGAACTTCCATGTCGCTTCCTTGGGGGGCGTGACCGGAAACGCGTGGCCGGTCCGTCGGGAGGCGAAGCTTCCCTTGTCTGTTCCGGCCGCACCGTGACGAAACCCCCACTTGCCCGCATCCGGGTCAGTACGCGCCATTATTCCCTCGCGGATTGACCTTGACCGAGGGGTAAGGATCACACTGGCGCCACGACCCCGGTGTAAACTTCAGCCCATGCCTTTCCTCCGCGTCCTGAGCTATCTGCTGCTCGTGCTGGCCCTCGTGGCCGGCGGCGTGGCGCCCGGGTTCGCCCACGAAATGCCCGAGGCGGCCGAAGCGTCGATGCAGGCGCCCTGCCATGGCATGGACGGTGAACTGGTCGAGGCGGCACCTGAAGCCACCGACCACGGCGCTTGCTGTGACGCCGGCGCCTGCCGCTGCGACTGCCTCCAGCACACGCCTGCCGGCATCGCGCTCCTGCGCCCGCTGGCACCTGCGGCACCTGTGCGCCAGCTCGCCCTGCACGCCACGGCCGGCCACGCGCCGGCGCGGACACTGCCAGACACCCGACCTCCGATCGCCTGAGGCCCAGGCGGACATTTGTCCGCCACGCCTGCTGCCGCCCGGCGTTCGCCGGGCTCGGTTCCCTGACGGGACGTTTCCGGAGATTTCCATGATTGCCCTGCCCTCCCGCGCCCTGCTGGCGCTGGTCCTGACGTCCGCGCTTGCCGGCTGCACATCGCTGTCGCCGCAGCCGCGGGACAGCGAAATCACCGAACTGCTTGCCGAACGCGGCGGACCCGCCGTGGACTGGTCCGCCGTGGCGACGACGGACGAGGAAAG
>CAXAYM010000213.1:0-4619 GCA_963973175.1 uncultured Arenimonas sp. | reverse complement strand
CGCGCGCCGGACACTTCGATGGAGACGAACTTGGTGGCGCCTTCGGCGTCGCGGGCATTGCGATCGGCGCCGGCGTCGAGCAGGCAGCCGGCCACGTCGGCATTGCCGGCGGCGCAGGCCACGTGCAGTGCGCTGCGCTGGCCCTGGCCGCGCGAATCCACCCGCGCCTTGTGCCGCAGCAGCAGCTGCACGCCGGCGGGGTCGTCGTCGCCGCCGGCCGCGGCCAGCAGGGCCGGCTGGCCGTCCACGGGCTCGGGTTTGGCGCCACGTTCGATGAGGAACTTGGCCAGGCGCCAGTTGCCGCTGGCGCAGGCCACGCCCAGCGCGCTGAATCCCTCGGCATTGAGCGCCTCGAGCAGGGCGCCGGCGTCGAGCAGCAGGGCCGCCACCGCCGGGTCGGTGCTGCGCGCGGCGTGGTGCAGGGCGGTATTGCCATCGGCATCGGCGTGGCGGGGGTCGGCGCCGTTGGCCAGCAGGGTCATCACCGCTTCGGGCCGGCCATGCCAGCTGTCGCGCGTGGCCGCCAGCAGCGGTGTCAGGCCGGCGTGTTCGGCATTGAGGTCGACACCACGGGCGATCAGCTCGCGCAGCAGGCGCAGGTCGCCCAGCAGCGCGGCGAGCATAGGCAGGCTGCGCTGGTCGCGGTCCCCGGGGCCCGGCAGGGTCTCCGGGTCGGCGCCATCGGCCAGGGCCGCCAGCGCCGCCTCGATCCGGCCGGCGCGGGTGGCCGCGAGCAGGCGCTCGTCCGGGTCTTCGGCATCGCCATCGACGACGGCGGGCTCTTCGTCTTCGCTCTCGTCACCGATGATCGGCAGGGTGGCCGGCACGCGGCCGGCTTCGCCGTCCGGCGGCCTGCCGAAGGTCTGCACCAGCCCGTGACCGAGCAGCGAAAGCAGCACGAAGGCAGGCACGGCGAAAACGCGGGTGCCGGCCGGAAGCAGGCCGGGCCAGGCCAGTACCAGGAGCGCGCAAAGCACGCTGAACACAGCCAGGGCCACCACGAAACCGCGGCCGGCCTCCGCCAGCCCGCCGTTGCCCACCTGCGCCGCCAGCGCCGGCAAGGCGCCACCCGTCCGTCCGGCCAGGCCGAATGCCGGCCAGGCGCGCCATAGTGCCAGCAGGGCCAGGCCACCCAGGGTGCCCAGGCCCAGCGCCGCGGCCAGCGTGCCGGTTTCGAGCAGGGCCTGCAGCGGCCAGGCGACCGCCAGCCAGAGGCCGGCCAGGCCAAGCGTCCAGAGCGTGGCCAGGGCGCCGGCATCGCGGCGCAAGGCCGGCGCCGGCAGGTCGGCGCGCAGCCCGCGCAGCCGCGCCAGGCCCAGCGCGAAGGCCGGCTGGGCCAGCAGGCCGGCGACCGCGGTCCAGGCCTGGCCGAGCAGCAGCGCTGCCGACAGCGCGACGCCCAGCGCCAGCCAGAGCCAGGCCTGCCAGGCGCGGGAGGCGTCAGCCATCGACCATCGGGTCCAGCACGGTGGGCGGGAACTGCAGGTGGAACCCGTGCGCCTGCAGGTTGGCCAGCACCACCGCCGGGTCGGCGCGGGCCAGGCGACGGTTTTCGGTCAGGGCGAACTCGAGCACGAACACCAGCTCGCCCAGGGGCTCGCGCACGGCAGGTGGCAGCGCCGAGAAGTCGTCCTGCTTGCGCAGGTAGAGATAGGTGTCGGGCTTGCGCAGGGATTTGTAAACGTAGGCTTGCATGGCATCGCCGCGCTGGGTTGGGCGATTGTCGCCGCAAACGCCGGGTGGGAAAAGTCGCACACGCGCCGGCCGCGCCGGCTTTGTTAGGCTTGCCGGCCAGATTTCACTCCGGAGCCCCCATGCGACTTCGCCTTCCCGCCCTCGCCCTGCTTGCCGCCTGCGCCCTGCCGGCGCTGGCCCAGGAACCGCTCACGCTCGACCAGGCGATGGCGCATCCGGACTGGATCGGACCGCCGGTGGAGTCGGCCTGGTGGGCCCTGGACGGCCAGCGGGCGTATTACACGCTCAAGCGCGAAGGCAGCCCGGTGCGCGACACCTGGACGGTGCCGGTCGCCGGCGGCGAACCGGCGAAGGTCGAGGGCGCGGCCCTGGCCGAACTCGACGCCGCCCGTCCGGTCTACGACGCCAGCCGCCGCCAGGCGGTTTTCATCCGCAACGGCGACGTCTTCCTGCGCGTGCTGGGCGGGCCGCTGCTGCAGCTCACCCGCAGCACCGAGGCCGAGGCCGACCCGCGATTCGGCGCCGACGGCCGCAGCGTGATCTGGCGCGTGGGCAACGACTGGTTCCACTGGGCTGCCGATACCCGCCTGGCGCAGCCGGCCGCGCTGCCGCGCGCGGAGAAGGACCCCGCCGCCGATCCCGAGAAGGACGCCCTGCGCGACCACCAGCTGCGCCTGAGCACCCAGCTGGCGCGCGAGAAGGCCTTCCGCGAGGCCCAGCGTGAAAACGCCGAGGCCCTGCGCGAAGCCGACCCCAGCCGGGCGGCCGCGCCGGTGTACCTGGGCGACAAGGTCGAGATCACCACCAGCGCGATGTCGCCCGACGGCCGCTGGCTGCTGGTGGTCACCGAAGCCAAGGACCACGAGGAAGGCAAGGCCGGCAAGATGCCCAAGTACGTGACCGAGTCCGGTTACGAAGAAGTCGAGGACGTGCGCGTGCGCGTCGGCCGCAACCCGCCGCAGGGCCAGCAGCTGCTGCTGGTGGATCTGGCCGACGGCAGCCAGCGCGAACTCAAGCTCTCCGCCCTGCCCGGCATCGATCGCGACCCGCTGGCGGAGCTGCGCAAGGCCGCCAAGCTCGACCCGCTCAAGGGCGAACGCCCGGTGCGCATCGATGGCCTGCTCTGGAGCGACGACGGCGTCAACGTCGCGCTCATGGCGCGCGCGGTGGACAACAAGGACCGCTGGATCGCCACCGTCGACCTCGCCGGCGGCAAGCTGGTGCCCGCGCACCGGCTGACCGACCCGGCCTGGATCAACTGGGGCTTCAACGACTTCGGCTGGCTGCCGGGCGGACGCACCCTGTGGTACCTGAGCGAGGAGTCGGGCTTCTCCCATCTCTACACGGTGGTGCCCGGCCAGCGTCCCAACCGCCTGACCACGGGTCGCTGGGAAGTGTCGGCGCCGCAGTGGTCGCCCGACGGCGTCACGGCCTACTTCCTGTGCAACCGCGAATGGCCGGGGGACTACGAAGTCTGCGCCGTGCCCAGCACCGGCGGCGAAGTGCGCGAAGTCACGGCCCTCGACGGCGTCGAGGACTTCGTGCTGTCGCCGGACGGTTCACGGCTGCTGCTTCGCTGGTCGCAGTCGCACGTGCCGCCGCAGCTGGCGGTGCAGCCGGTGGCCGGCGGCGAAGCCCGCAGGCTGACCGATACCCGCAGCGCCGAGTTCGCTTCCCGCGACTGGCTGGCGCCGCAGTACGTGCAGGTCCCGTCGAGCCATGGCGCCGGCAACATCTGGGCCAAGCTCTACCGCCCTGAAACGCTCGAGCCGGGCCGCAAGTACCCGGTGGTGATGTTCGTGCACGGCGCCGGCTACCTGCAGAACGTGCATGAACGCTGGCCCGCCTACTTCCGGGAGCAGATGTTCCACCAGCTGCTGGTGGAGAACGGCTTCATCGTGCTGGACATGGACTACCGCGCCTCGGAGGGCTACGGCCGCGACTGGCGCACGGCGATCTACCGCCGCATGGGCCACCCGGAACTCGAGGACTACCTGGACGGCGTGAAGTACATGGTCGCGCAGCACCAGGGCGACGCGGAGAACGTCGGCATCTACGGCGGCAGCTACGGCGGCTTCATGGCCTTCATGGCGATGTTCCGCGAACCGGACGTGTTCAAGGCCGGCGCCGCGCTGCGCCCGGTGACCGACTGGAAGAGCTACAACCACGAGTACACGTCCAACATCCTCAACACGCCGGAGCTGGACCCGGAGGCCTACAAGCGCAGTTCGCCGATCGAGTACGCGGAAAACCTGCGCGGCCACCTGCTGATCAGCCACGGCATGATCGACGACAACGTCTTCTACCAGGACTCGGTGCGCCTGGCGCAGCGCCTGATCGAGCTCAAGAAGCACGACTGGGAGCTGGCCAGCTACCCGCTCGAGCGCCACGGCTACCAGCACCCGGAGAGCTGGTACGACCAGTACCGGCGCATCTACGAGCTCTTCGACGAGAACCTGAAATAAGGCGGCCTCAGGCCGCCACGAACACGCCTTCGAGTTCGACGTCGAGTTCGCGGCGGCAGACATCGCCGCGCAGGTAGCTGATGCGCTCGCCCGGCAGGCCCGCCGTGGCCAGGATGGCCTGGGCGGCGGCCAGGTCGGCGGGGTGGCGCAGGTAGACGCGCAGGGCCTCGCACTGCGCCAGCGGGAATTCCCGCCCGGTGGCCTGGTGGCCCTGGTCGAGCAGCGTGGCCAGGTTGTCCAGGCTTTCGCGCAGCTGGGCGGCGAAGTCGCCGACGTGCCGGGACACGTGCCCGACGATGCTGGCGGTGCCCGACGCCAGCAAGCGCGGCCTGACCGTGTCGCCGTCGAGCACCGCCCCACGCGAGAAGCCGGGTGACACCGGGCCGTGTTCGCGCGGGTAGCGCCAGGCCGGCGTCTGCCGCGGGTTTTCCAGGGCGATGGCCGGCGCCTTCGAACAAA
>CAXAYM010000212.1:0-4623 GCA_963973175.1 uncultured Arenimonas sp. | reverse complement strand
GGGCCGGGTCAGCGGCTTGCGGACTTACTTGAAGTTGGCGGCCCAGTAGGCTTCGATCTGCTCGACCAGGGCGTCCGGCGGCGGCACGTAGCCGAGCTGGGTGGCCGACTCGTCGCCGTTCTCGTAGACCCAGTCGAAGAACTCGCGCGCGGCCTTGTTGCCTTCGGCGTTCTTGGGCTGCTTGGACATGAGGATGAAGTTGGTCGCGGCGATCGGCCAGGCCTCGTCGCCCGGGGCATTGGTCACCACCAGGTAGAAGTCCTTGGCCTTGCCCCACTCGGCACTGGCGGCGGCGGCCTGGATCGAGGCGTTGGAGGCTTCGACGAACTTGCCGTGGGCGTTCTTCATGGTGGCGTAGGCCACCTTGTTGGTCAGCGCGTAGGACAGCTCGATGTAGCCGATGGCGCCCTTGATCTGCTTGACGTAGGCGGTCACGCCTTCGTTGCCCTTGCCGCCCACGCCGGTCGGCCAGCGCACGGAGGTGCCTTCACCGACCTTGGTCTGCCACTCCGGCGACACCTTGGACAGGTAGTTGACGAAGTTGAAGGTGGTGCCCGAACCGTCCGAGCGGTGCACGACGGTGATGCGCAGGTCCGGCAGCTTCACGCCGGGGTTGAGGCTGGCGATGGCCGGATCGTTCCACTTGGTGATCTTGCCCAGGTAGATGTTGGCCAGGGTCTGGCCGTCGAGGCGCAGGCCGTTGGCGGCGATGCCCGGCACGTTGAAGGCCGGCACGATGCCGCCCATGACGGACGGGAACTGGGCCAGGTTGGAGGCAGCCAGGTCTTCGGGCTTGAGCGGGGCGTCAGACGAACCGAAGTCGACGGTGTTGGCCTTGATCTGGGCGATGCCGCCACCCGAGCCGATGGACTGATAGTTGACGCGGTGGCCGGTGGCTTCGTTGTAGTCGGCCGACCAGCGGGACATGGTGGGGAATACGAACGAGGCGCCGGCGCCGGTGATCTCGGCGGCCTGGGCGGCAGGGGCGAGGCTGGCGGCCAGCGCCGCGGTGGCCAGGAAAAGCGACATGGTCTTGAGCACGGAACAACTCCTCGGAGGATGGGGACGACTTCGGGGCAGTGCCCCGATGCCGGGCCATTACAGGCCGGTCCGGTGACAAGCCTGTTGCTTGTTGGTTACAGGCGTATGACAGTGCCGGCCAGCCGCAGCCAGCGGGCTGTCACCTCGCTGTCATGTAACGCTCAAGCAAATGTCATGCGGCGGGAGCAGCCTGTGCACGCTTCCTTAACAGGTCCCTGCCGGTCGCCCGGTCCACAACTATCCATGGAGTGCATGACATGCGTTTGACCCTCCTGGCCGCTTCGCTCGCGGCCGCCCTCACTGGCCTCGCCCCCGGTTCCGCCTTCGCCCAGCAGGCCAGCGATCCCGAGATCGCCGAGCTCAAGGCCCAACTGGCCGTCCTGATGAACCGCATTGAGGAACTCGAGGCCCGCGACGACGCCCAGTCGGCCGTCAACGTGGATACTGCCGAAGCCCTCAAGACCGTGCAGGCCAGCCAGCCCAAGGTCGAGACCAAGGGCGGCCTCAAGGTGACGTCGGCCGATGGCAGCGCGTCCTTCAGTCTCGGTGGCCGCCTGCATTTCGACGGTTATGCCTGGGACCGCGACCTCGCCGCGACCACCGGAACCACCGAGTTCCGCCGCGCCCGCCTGACCCTGGGCGGTACGGTGGCGGGCTGGGAATACAAAATGGAGCAGGACTTCGCCGGTGGCACCAACCTCGACGGCCTGCGCGACCTTTACATTGCCCGCAAGCTCGGCCCGGGCAAGCTGACGATCGGCCATTTCAAGCCGTATCGGTCCATGGAGGAGCTGACCAGCTCCAACGAGATCCTGATGATGGAGCGTCCATTCGCCTCGGCCACCGGCCTTTTCAGCGGCCGCCAGTTTCAGCAGGGCGTGGGCTACCTGGTGGCCGGCGACAACTGGACCGCCGGCGGCACCGTGTTCAACCTGCGTGGCGCCACCGGCCCGCGCAACGAGGGCATGGGTTTCGCCGGCCGCACGACCTGGGCGCCGATGATGGGCACGGAACAGGTCCTGCACCTGGGCGCCTGGTACAGCCACGAGAACATCAACCAGGGCTCGGCCAACCTCTCGGCCAGCGCCAACTACGCGGGCCGTCGCGGCCCCAGCCTCGGCATCGCCACGTCGCCGGGCGCCGGTGGCGAGCAGGTTGGTGCGCTTGGCCTGGAGGCCGCCGGTCTGTTCGGCCCGGTGTTCTTCCAGTCCGAATTCGCCAACGCCAGCTTCGGCCAGCCGACGGGCGCTGACCTGGACGTTCAGACCTTCTACCTGCAGGGCAGCGTGATGCTGAACGGGGGTCGCAAGGTTTACAAGGCGGGCAACGGCGTATTCGGTTCGCCAAAGGTCACCGACCGCGGGCTGTGGGAGCTGACCGCGCGCTACGACCACATCGAGAATCAGGACGTGCCGGGCCTGGAGGCCAGCGCCTTGATCCTGGGCATGAACTACTACGTCAATTCCAACCTGCGCGTCATGTTCAATTACACGCAGGGCGACAACGACTTCAGCGGCGACGAGACGGGCCAGTTCGCGCTGCGCACGCAGTTCAACTTCTGAGTCCTGCCGGGGTGTCGGAGGGCCGCGATCCGGGCGTCCGGATCGCGGCCCTCCTTCTTTGTCGGCCGCCGGGGCCACCCGGTGCCGATTGGGCGCTAACATCGGCGTGGACACCATCGCCAGCTGCCGGAGCCCCGATGACCTCTCTTGAGCTTCCCGCCTCTTCCCGTGAGTGGATCGCCGACCAGCTCC
The DNA here is from genome assembly GCA_963973175.1 of uncultured Arenimonas sp. Lineage (GTDB taxonomy): Bacteria > Pseudomonadota > Gammaproteobacteria > Xanthomonadales > Xanthomonadaceae > Arenimonas. Next base: position 1,828 of record CAXAYM010000212.1, on the reverse strand, counting down.
GGTCCGGCCGTGAAGCACATGACGTAGTGGACGAACTGGTGGGTGAGGGCTGGCAAGTCGACCAGGCTCTGCAGGTGGTACAGGAGACCATCCACGGACTGATGGTCGAGCATGCCCGGGCAAATGGCTTGCCCGAGCCGACGCCGGTGCCCGAGCCGATGGACCGCGGCGGGCCACACCTGCTCGACGGCGGCGACCGCCGAGTGGCGGTGTTGGCGAACCTCAGGCACCCACGCGTGGTGGTGATGGGCGGCCTGCTGTCGGACCAGGAGTGCGACGAGCTGATCGACCTGGCGCGTAGGCGCCTGCAGCGCTCGGAAACCTTCCTGCTCGATGAAGGCGTCAGCCGGGTGCACGAAGCACGGACCAGCGAAGGTATGTTCTTCACGCGCGGGGAGAATGCACTTTGCCAGCGCATCGAAGCGCGCTTGGCGAAGCTGTGCGCCTGGCCGGTCGAGTACGGCGAGGGCCTGCAGATCCTGCGCTACGGGCCCGGCGCGGAATACAAGCCACACTTCGACTACTTCGATCCCGGGAAATCCGGAACTGCCGGCATCCTCGCCAACGGCGGCCAGCGCGTTGCTTCGATCGTCATGTATCTCAATAACCCCGAAGCGGGCGGGGAGACGACCTTCCCGGACGCCGGTTTCAATGTTTCGCCAGTCAAGGGAAATGCCGTCTTTTTCAGCTACGACCGTCCGCATCCCTTCACGGGCACGCGCCATGGCGGTGCGCCGGTCCTGGCAGGGGAAAAGTGGGTCGCCACCAAGTGGCTCAGGCTGGGCGAGTTCCGCTAGCCGGTGGGCTGGCCGGGGGTCTTGTCCCGATAACGGCACAGGTCCCGGATGACACAATTGGGACAATCGGGCTTGCGCGCCTTGCACACGTAGCGGCCGTGCAGGATCAGCCAGTGGTGGGCGTCGAGCCGGTACATCGCCGGCACCGCCTTCATCAATTTGTCTTCAACCGCGCGTACGGTTTTTCCCCGTGCCAGCCCCGTGCGGTTGGATACCCTAAAGATGTGCGTGTCGACGGCGATCGTCGGTTCGCCGAAGGCCGTGTTGAGCACCACGTTGGCCGTCTTTCGGCCGACGCCGGGCAGGGCTTCGAGCGATTCGCGGTCGCGTGGCACTTCGCCGCCGTGTTTTTCCACCAGGATCCGGCAGGCGGCGACGACATTCGCGGCCTTGGCGTTGTACAGGCCGATGGTCGAGATGTACTTCTTCAGTCCTTCCTCGCCCAGCGCCAGGATCGCCTGCGGGGTATTGGCCACCGGGAACAGCCGCCGCGTCGCCTTGTTGACGCCGACGTCGGTGGCCTGGGCGGAGAGCGTGACCGCCACCAGCAGTTCGAAAGGCGTGGAGTACTCGAGTTCGGTCGTGGGTTTGGGATTGAGTTCGGCCAGGCGCGAGAACAGCTCCAGGCGATCGGCTGCCTTCATGCCGCGCCACCTGCCGTGCGCAGCCGCCATGCCTGGCGGATCGCCACCAGCCCGGCCAGCACCACGAAAGCGCCCACGGGCAGAATGGCCAGCACGAAACCCGGGTAGCCGTCTGCCGCCAGTTCCAGTCCGGGCAGGCCGAGCAGCGCTCCGGCGCCGGCGAACAGGCTGCCTTCACCGATCAGTTCGCGCAGCGAACCGATCAGCAGCAGCACCCACAGGAAGCCCAGGCCGATCGCCAGCCCGTCGAGCGCGGCCCGCGCCGGATCGTTGCGCGAGGCGAAGGCCTCGGCGCGGCCCATCAGCGCGCAGTTGGTGACGATCAGCGGGATGAACAGGCCAAGCACCGCATGCAGCTGCGGCAGGAAGGCACGCATGGCCAGTTCG
>CAXAYM010000211.1:0-4693 GCA_963973175.1 uncultured Arenimonas sp. | reverse complement strand
TGCCGAGCCCGGCGATGCGCCGCACCCGGCCCAGCAGCGCCTGCAGGCCGTCGTCGTCGTCGATCAGGCGGCCCGGGGTCGCCATGGCTCAGTGCTCGTGGCCGCCGGCGCCGTGCACGTGGCCGTGCGCCAGCTCTTCGACGCTGGCGTCGCGGACGTCCATCACTTCGACCGCGAAGTTGAGGTTCTGGCCGGCCAACGGATGGTTGCCGTCGACGGTGACCATGCCGTCCTCGATCTTGGAGATCACGACCGAGATGGCGCCCTGCGGGGTCTGGGCCTGGAAGTGCATGCCGACTTCGATCTCGTCGACGCCCTGGAAGGCTTCGCGCGGCACGGTCTGCACCAGGGCTTCGTTCGGGCTGCCATACCCCTCTTCGGGGCTGATCACGACCTCGAACTTGTCGCCGGCGCTGCGGCCCTCGAGGGCCTTCTCAAGGCCCGGCACGATGTTGCCGGCGCCATGCAGGTAGGCCAGCGGCTGGGCGCCGGACGAGGAATCAATCACCTTGCCGGCATCGTCGGTCAGCGTGTAATGGAAGGTAGCGACGGTGCGCTCGGCAATCTGCATAGTGGGGAATCCTTGGGGAATCGGGCCGGCCGGGAACCCGGCGGCGTGGGGAAAGTGAGGCCCCATAGGCTAGGCGATGCGCCCGACGGGCGCAAACCACCGGCCGGAAAACACGAGGCCCCGGTCGTTGCCGACCGGGGCCCCGGGTTCACGCGGGAAGGCGCCTTATTCCGGCTGCACTTCGTCCGCCTGCATGCCCTTCTGGCCCTTCACGACCTTGAAGGAGACCTTCTGGCCTTCCTGCAGGGACTTGAAGCCGGTGCCCTGGATAGAGCGGAAGTGGACGAACACGTCCTCGCCACTTTCGGGGGTGATAAAGCCAAATCCCTTGGCGTCGTTGAACCACTTCACGGTGCCGGTCTGACGGTCAGACATATCTCATTCCTTGTAACAATTAAGGTTGGGTACCCACGATCGGCCATACCGGGCAACCGCAGTTTGCTGAACATACCCGCTTACGACCGGGAAAGCGAATGCTTTAGAATGGCGGGTTGATGGATCGCCCGCCGCCGCCCGCCGATCCCCCTCCTCCTAAGCTTCCCCTGGGTCGCCATGTCCGCCTTCGCCACCGAGCGGGTCCTGTCCGTACGGCACTGGACCGACGCCTATTTCAGTTTCACCACCACCCGCGACGACGGGCTGCGCTTCGACAACGGCCAGTTCGTGATGATCGGGCTGGAGGTCAATGGCCGCCCGCTGATGCGGGCCTATTCGATCGCCAGCGCCAACTGGGAGGAGCAGCTGGAGTTCTTCTCCATCAAGGTGCCCGACGGCCCGCTGACCTCCCGCCTCCAGCACATCCAGCCCGGTGACGACCTGCTGGTAAGCCGCAAGCCCACCGGCACCCTGCTCATTTCCGACCTGCACCCGGGTCGCAACCTGTACCTGCTGGGCACCGGCACCGGCCTGGCGCCCTTCCTGGGCGTGGTGAAGGACCCCGAGACCTACGAACGTTTCGACCGGGTCATCCTGACCCACGGCGTGCGCAACATCGCCGACCTGGCCTACCACGACTACATCACCCGCGAGCTGCCGCGCCACGAATACCTGGGCGAGGTGATCTCGGAAAAGCTGCTCTATTACCCGGCCGTCAGCCGCGAGCCCTTCCGCCACGCCGGCCGTCTCACCACGCTGATGGAAAGCGGCCAGATGATGCGCGACCTGGGCCTGGATGCGCTGGACCCGGACAAGGACCGGGCGATGATCTGCGGCAGCCCGCAGATGCTGGCCGATTTCCGCCAGCTGCTCGATGGCCGCGGCTTCACCGCGGCGCCGCGCATCGGCACGGCCGGCCAGTACGTCTTCGAGCGCGCCTTCGTCGAGAAGTAATCCCGTAGGCAGCGGCCGCGTGCCCGGGGTAGGCTCCGGGCATTCGGACCGCGGACACCGCCATGCGCCTTTTTCTAATCCTGGCCTGCCTTTTCTGCCTGTTTCCCGTCGCGGCTCCCGCCGCGGAAGATGCCAGGCCCCCAGTCGGCGCGGCGCCACCGGACATTTTCGGCCAGGACAAGGACGGCAAGCCCGTGGCCCTCTCAAGCCACCCGGACAAGGTCGTCATCATCACCTTCTGGGCGTCCTGGTGCGGTCCCTGCCTGCGCGAGCTGCCGGTGCTCGACAAGATCAGGCGCGCCGTCGGGGGCGAACACCTGGAAGTGATCGCCGTGAACTACGAGGAGCCGCGCCGGGACTTCCTGCGCATCGTGCGCGAGCTTCCCGACTCGCCCCTGACCTGGGTGCACGACCGCAAGGGCAGGATCGCCGACAAGTACGGCGTGAAGGCCCTACCCAACATGTTCATCGTGGGCCGCGACGGGAAGATTTCCTCCCGGCATATCGGCTACGGCGAATCCTCGATCCAGAAGATCGTCGAGGAGATGCTCGCCCTGCTTCCGCCCGAGGCGCTTGCGCGACCCGCCGGGCAGTAGGCTCAGCCCAAGGCTTTCTCGATGTCCTTGCGGATCGATTCGGGCTTGTCGGTCGGGGCGTAGCGCTTGATCACCTGCCCGTCCCGGCCGACCAGGAACTTGGTGAAGTTCCACTTGATGCCTTCCAGGCCGAGCAGCCCGGCCTTTTCCGACTTGAGCCACTTCCACAGCGGATGGGCGGCGCCACCGTTGACCTCGACCTTGTCGAACATCGGGAAGCTGACGTCGTAGGTCAGCGAGCAGAAGTTCTTGATCTCCTCCGCGTCGCCCGGTTCCTGGTGGCCGAACTGGTCGCAGGGAAAACCGAGCACCACCAGGTCGCGGTCCCTGTAGTCGCGCCAGAGCTGTTCGAGTCCGGCGTACTGCGGGGTGAATCCACATTTGCTGGCCGTGTTGACCACCAGAAGGACCTTGCCGCGATAGGCATCCAGGGGCTGGGGGCTGCCGTCGAGGGTCGTGGCGGAGAAATCGAAAGCCGTGGTCATGGTCGTCTCCTGGCGGGGCTGCCAGCCTAGCGCATGGCAGCCGGCCCGGCGCCGTTTTCACGCCGTCTTTACGCCATGGGACCGGCGCCATGCCTTTCGTCACGGTCGGCTTCAGGGGCCATCGGGTAGGCTCGGGGTTTACCCGTCCCGCAAGGATCACCATGAACCACAAGCTCTCCCTCGCGCTGGCGGCTGCGCTGGCCGCCGCTTCCCCGGGCCTCGTGCTGGCCCAGGCCGAACAGGCCGCCGATTCCGCGGTCGAGCCCGTGTCCGGCAACCCCTTCTTCGTCGTCAGCAACCTGCCCTACCAGGCCCCGCGGTTCGACCTGATCAAGAACGAACACTACCAGCCGGCGCTTGAGCGCGGCATGGCCGAGCAGCGCGCCGAAGTCGACGCGATCGCCAACAACCCGGAGGCACCGACCTTCGAGAACACGATCGTGGCGCTGGAGAAGACCGGCTCGCTGCTCAACCGCGCCGGCGCGGTGTTCGGCAACCTTGCCGGCGCCCACACCAACCCGGAGATCCAGAATGTGCAGGCCGCGCTGGCGCCGAAGTTCGCCGCGCACCAGGACGCGATCGTGCTCGACGGCAAGCTCTTCGCCCGGATCAAGTCGCTCCATGACAAGCGTGATTCCCTGGGCCTGGACGACCAGTCCAAGCGCCTGCTCGAGCGCTACCACACCAACTTCATCCGCGCCGGCGCCAATCTCTCGGACGCCGACAAGGAAACGCTCAAGGCCATGAACTCCGAGCTGGCGAGCCTGGCCACCACCTTCAGCCAGAACGTGCTCAAGGAAGTAAACGATTCGGCCGTGCTGGTGGACGACGTCAAGCTGCTCGACGGCCTGTCCGACCAGGCGATCACCGCCGCGGCGGCCTCGGCCAAGGAGGCCGGCCACGAGGGCAAGTACCTCATCGCCCTGCAGAACACCTCCGGCCAGCCGCCCCTGACCAACCTGACCAACCGCGATCTGCGCAAGAAGATCATGGCCGCTTCGCTGGTCCGCGGCACGCGCGGCAACGAGTGGGACAACACCGCCATCGTCGCCAAGGTCGCCAAGCTGCGCGCCGAACGCGCGAAGCTGCTCGGTTACGACACCCATGCCGACTATGTGCTCGAGGACGAAACCGCCAGCACCGTCGAGGCCGTCAACAAGCTGCTTTCCGACCTGGCCCCGGCCGCCGTCGCGAACGCCCGCAAGGAAGCCGCCGAGATGCAGGCGATCATCGATGCCGAGGGCGGCGACTTCCAGCTCGAGGCCGCCGACTGGGCCTTCTACGCCGACAAGGTGCGCCAGCAGAAGTACGCCTTCGACGAAGCCCAGCTCAAGCCCTATTTTGAACTCAACAACGTGCTCGAGAAGGGCGTGTTCTACGCGGCGGGCCAGCTTTACGGGCTCAGCTTCAAGGAGCGCAAGGACATCCCCGTCTACCACCCCGACGTGCGCGTCTGGGAAGTGTTCGAGGCCGACGGCAGCAAGCTGGGCCTGTTCTACGGCGACTTCTACGCCCGCCCGAGCAAGCGCGGCGGCGCCTGGATGAACGCCTACGTGCCGCAGAACGGCCTGACCGGCACCAAGCCGGTGGTCGCCAACCACCAGAACATCCCAAAGCCGGCCGACGGCCAGCCGACCCTGATGACCTTCGACGAGGTCACCACGATGTTCCATGAGTTCGGCCACGCGCTGCACGGCCTGTTCTCGGACGTG
>CAXAYM010000210.1:0-4720 GCA_963973175.1 uncultured Arenimonas sp. | reverse complement strand
TGCGCATTCCGCACGGGCGCGGCGTGCTGGCGCACTCCGATGGCGACGTGGTCATCCACGCGCTGTGCGACGCGCTGCTGGGCGCGCTGGCGCTGGGCGATATCGGCGTGCACTTCCCGCCCTCCGACGATAGATGGAAGGGCTGCGACAGCCGCGTCTTCCTGCGCCATGTCGCCGGCCTCCTGGCCGAGCGCGGCTGGCGCCTGGGCAATGCCGACGTCACCGTGGTGTGCGAGAAGCCGCGCGTCGCTGTGCACGCCCCGGCCATGCGCGCAAACCTGGCCGCCGACCTGTCGGCGGACCTGGATTCGATCAGCATCAAGGCCACCACCTCGGAGAAGCTGGGCTTCACGGGCCGCGGCGAAGGCCTGGCGGCGATGGCGGTGGCCCTGCTGGTGCGCAAGTGAGCCGCCTTCCCGGCGGCCACGGCGCCCCGGTGCTTGAAGCGGACTCGCGCACCCGCCCAGAGGATTTCATCGTCGACGAACTGCCAGGCTTCGAACCGGCCGGCGAGGGCGAACACCTGCTGCTGACGGTCCGCAAGCGCGGCATGACCACCGTGCATGCCGCCCGCCGGATCGCCCAATGGGCGGGCATCCAGGACATGGGCATCGGCTACGCCGGGCTCAAGGACCGCCATGCGGTGACCACCCAGCGGTTCACCGTGCACCTGCCCAAACGGGTGGCGCCCGAGCTGGCGTCGCTTCAGGATGAGTCGCTGCAGGTGCTCGAACATGCCTGGCACCACCGCAAGCTGCCGCGGGGTGCCCTGCGGGGCAATCGATTCGGGCTGCACCTGCGCCGGGTGACCGGCGGGCGCGAAGCCATCGACCAGCGGCTCTCGTCCATCGCCCGGGGCGGCCTGCCGAACTATTTTGGTGAACAGCGGTTTGGTCGCGACGGCGACAACGTCGAATCCGCGCGCCGCATGTTCGCCGGCCAGCGCGTGCGCCGCGAGCAGCGCTCCATCTATCTCTCCGCGGCGCGTTCGGCCCTGTTCAACGCCGTGCTGGCCGCGAGGGTGGGTGCCGGCGACTGGGGCAGCGGACGCGAGGGCGAGGTCTGGATGCTCGAGGGCAGCCAGTCGGTGTTCGGTCCGGAACCCGCCAGCGACGCGCTGGGCGAACGCGCCCTGCGGCTGGACATCCATCCCACCGGGCCGCTTTGGGGCCGCGGCGAGCTGCGCTGCGCCGGCGCCTGCCGGGATCTTGAACTGGCGGCGGTGGCGCCTTTCGCCGACCTGCGGGAAGGGCTCGAGGCGGCCGGCCTGAAGCAGGAGCGGCGCGCCTTGCGCGTGCGCGTCGCGGCGCTGGAATGGTCGTGGCCAGGCGAAGACGAGCTGCTGCTGCGCTTTGAACTGCCGCCGGGCGCCTATGCCACGGGCCTGCTGGCGGAGCTGGGTGAGGTGCGCGACGCGCGTGCGGGCGGCTGATCCGGGGCACTTGCGCGGACCCGGGCCAGGAGTAATCTGGGCCTGCGGTTTTCCGGATCCAAGGAGGTCGCCATGAACACCGCTCGCAAGGCCCTTGCCCTCGTGTCCGCCGCGCTGCTGATGGGCGGCTGCGCGACGACCGATTCGGCCAGCATGGCCGGGAAGTCCAGCATCAAGCGCGACGTCGCCTACATCATCGCGGTCGAGAAGGCCGCGAAGGAAGCCGGCGTCGGCGTGGTGTGGGTCAATCCGCCCATGGAACGCAAGGACGACTGATCAGCCGGCGGCGGGTAGCTGCTCTCCCGGGCGTTTCCGGGCCAGCAACACCAGCACCGCGCCCGTGCCCCCCATCGCTTCCGGCGCGGAGGCGAAGGCAAGTACGTCCGCGCGCTGGCGCAGCATCCGGTCCACCAGCGCCTTGAGCACCGAGCCGCCGGCGGCGGCGCGCAGCCCCTTGCCGTGGATGATGCGCACGCAGGCGTGGCCCCCGGCCCGCGATTCGGCGAGGAACTCACGCAGCCAGCGTTCGGCCTCGGCGGCGCGCATCTGGTGCAGATCCAGCTCGCCGCCGATGCTGTATTGCCCGCGCTTGAGTGCCTTGAGCACCTTTTCCGGCACTTCGTCGCGCCGGTAGGCCAGGGCCTCGGCGGCGTCGATGGTGGCTTCGAACCAGCCGGTCTGGCGCGATTGCCGCAGCGCCAGGGCCTCGTCCAGCTCACGCATGCGCGGGCGCGGCGAAGGCCGGGGCCGCTCCGGCACCGGCGGTGGCGCCTCGAGCCGGCGCACTTCGCCGATGGCCTCCCGGAACAGGGCGGCGTCGTCCTCGGTCACCGGCGCGGGCGGCTTGCGTCTGGCCATGCGCGCAGGTTAACCCAGCAAGGGTGATGCCGCGGTCGGTGCATCCGTTATCATGGGGTTCCTCCCGCAGGACCCCCGATGCGCGTATTGGTGAGCAATGACGATGGCGTGGAAGCCCCGGGCATCCGCGTCCTGGCCGAGGGCCTGCGCGCCGCCGGCCACGAAGTGACGGTGGTGGCGCCCGACCGCGACCGTTCCGGCGCCAGCAATTCGCTCACGCTCGACCGTCCGATCCGGGTGCGCCAGCTCGATGCGCGCACGTGGCGCGTCGCGGGCACGCCCACCGATTGTGTGCACCTGGCGCTGACGGGCCTGCTCGAGGCCGACCCGGACATCGTGCTGTCGGGCATCAATACCGCCGCGAACCTCGGGGACGACGTCATTTATTCGGGCACGGTGGCTGCGGCGATGGAAGGCCGGTTCCTCGGCCATCCGGCCGTCGCGCTGTCGCTGGTGACCGACGAGACCTCGGAGCGCCACTACCAGACCGCCGCGCGCGCCGCGCTGGAAATCACCGCGCGACTGCTGGTCGACCCGCTGCCTGCCGATACCATCCTCAACGTCAACGTGCCCGATCTTCCCTGGGAAGAACTGCGCGGTTACGAAGTCACGCGCCTGGGCCACCGCCACCGCGCCGAACCCTGCATCGAACAGGTCGACCCGCGGGGTCGCCCGATGTGGTGGATCGGCCCCGCCGGCCCGGAACAGGATGCCGGCCCCGGCACCGATTTCCACGCGGTCCGCACGGGCAACATTTCCATCACGCCGATCCACGTCGACCTGACGCGCTACCAGGCGCTGGACAAGGTTGCCAGCTGGGTCGGCGCCCTCGGCGAAGGGATGAACCTCAAGGCATGATGCCCCGCTACCAAATCCGTCCCGAAGCCAAGGGCCTGGGCATGACCTCGCAGCGCGCCCGCGACCGCATGGTCGAACGCCTGCGCAACGAGGGCGGCATCACCGACGAGCGCGTGCTCACCGCGATGCGCACCGTGCCGCGCCACCTGTTCCTGGACGAGGCGCTGGCCAGCCGGGCCTACGAGGACACCGCGCTGCCGATCGGCAACGGCCAGACCATCAGCCAGCCCTGGGTCGTGGCCCGCATGACCGAGGCGCTGGTCGAACACGGCCTTCCCGGACGCGTGCTGGAAGTGGGCACCGGCTCCGGCTACCAGGCCTCGGTGCTGGCCACGCTGGGCCTGGAAACCTACAGCGTCGAGCGCATCGAGGAGCTGCTGCGCGTCGCGCGCCGGCGCTTCCGCCACCAGGGCCTGAACGTGCGCACACGTCACGATGATGGCCGGGCCGGCTGGCCGGAGTACGCGCCGTTCGAAGGGATCCTGGTGACGGCGGGCGCCGCGGCGATCGAGCCGGCGCTGCTCGAACAACTGGCCGAAGGCGGCACCCTGGTGGCGCCCGTGGGTGGCCCCAACGGCCAGCGCCTGCTGCGCATCCGGCGCCTGGACGGGCAGCTGGTGCAGGAAGACCTGGGCGGCGTGGTGTTCGTGCCCCTGCTGCCCGGGACGCTCTGAATGAAGCTGTTCGGACCGCTCTACGACCGCTGCCGCGCCCTTGCCGCCCACCGCCACGCGCCGTGGTACCTGGGATTCATTTCCGCGATCGAGTCGATTTTTTTCCCGGTGCCCACCGACGTGATGCTGGCGCCGATGGCGCTGGCGAACCCGAAGGCCTGGTGGCGCCTGGGGCTGCTGGCGACCGTCACCTCGGTGCTTGGCGGAGTGATCGGCTACGGGCTGGGTTATTTCGCGATCGATGCGGTGATGCCCTGGATCGAACGCGCCGGCTATGACGACACCTACGCCAGGGTGCAGGACCTGTTCCGCGAGTACGGCGTCTGGATCATGTTCGTCGCTGCGTTCACGCCCATTCCGTTCAAGGTGTTCACCATCGCCGGCGGCGCCGCCGCGATGCCACTGCTGCCCTTCGTGCTCGCCTCGCTGGTCGGCCGCGGCATCCGCTTCTTCCTGGTGGCCTGGGTCGTGGCCTGGGGTGGACCGAAGGTGGAGCCGGTGTTCCGGCGTTACATCGAGATCGTCGGCTGGATCGTGGCCGTGGTGATACTGGGTGCCATTGTCTGGTTGAATATGCGCGCATGAAGAACGCCTTCGCCCGCGCCCTGGCCTGGATCCTGGTGGTCGCCTTGCTCGCCGCCTGCGGGCATTCGCGCGTGGTCAAGCGCGAAGGCTCGCGCGCCGCGCCCGAGCGCGCCACCCAGTCGGTGCCTCGCGACGGCGAATACACCGTCAAACGCGGCGATACCCTTTACGGCATCGCGTTCCGGCACGGCCTGGACTATCGCGAGGTGGCCAGCCTCAACCGGATCGGCCCGCCGTACACCATCTATCCGGGGCAGTCCTTGCGCCTGCGCGCGCAGGGAGGCGCGCGCCAGGCGCGGAGCGTGACCGGCAT
>CAXAYM010000209.1:0-4722 GCA_963973175.1 uncultured Arenimonas sp. | reverse complement strand
GGCATGCTGGTGGGCACCTTCCTGGGCATCTTCTTCATCCCGCTGTTCTTCGTGACCGTGCGCCGGCTGTTCTACCGCAAGGAGTCCGCGCGATGAGCCCGATGCCGGCCGGGGGCGGCGCCAAGGCCAAGGCGCGCCAGGAAGCGCAGCGCGCGCGCATCCTGGAGGCTGCCCGTGGCTGCTTTTCCGAGGGCGGCTTCCACGGCACCGGCATGGCGGCGATCGCGCGCGCGGCCGGCATGAGCCAGGGCCTGATCTACCGCTACTTCACCAACAAGGCGGCGATCATCCGCGCCATCACCGACGAGCAGCGCGAAGAACGCCGCGAGGCGCTGGCGGGCATTGCCACCTGTTCGGAGCTGGTGGACAAATTGCTCGAGAAGATCGACGCCTGGCGGGAAAGCGGCCCGGGTGGCAGCTGCGAAGGTGCCTTCGATGCCGCGCTGTTCCTTGAAGTGTCGGCCGAAGCCACGCGCGACGCCGACATCGCCGCCGTGGTCACCGCCCAGGAACCGCAGATCTGGGTCGATTTCGAGGACCTGGTGCGCCGCAGCGCCGTCGCCGCCGGCAAGCCGCTGGACGCCGACGCGGTGCGCCGGCGCACGGTGGTGATGCGCTGCCTGGTGGACGGCCTGATCCTTTGTTACGTGCGCGATCCGGGCCAGGACCGCGAGGTGCTGCGCCACAGCCTGCAGGAGGCGATCAGCTCCCTGTGCCTGTAGGGCGGGGCCGGTCGCTTGCCGCTGGTCCCCGGCAGGCCTAATCTGGGCTCCGCCCACCTGCAGGAGCCCGCGCCATGCGTCATTCGCTGATCGGCCTGTTGTCTGCTGCCATCCTGATGCTGCCCCTGGGCGCCGTCGCCCAGGAGCCCGTTTCCTACGCCGGCAAGACCGTCCTGGTCACCGGGTCCACCGACGGCCTGGGCCGCGAGCTGGCCCGAAGCTTCGCCGCCGATGGCGCCCACGTCATCGTGCACGGCCGCAATGCCGAGCGCGGCCAGGCGCTGGTGGAAGAAATAACCGCCTCGGGCAAGGGATCGGCGCGTTTCATCGCCGGCGATTTTTCCTCGATGCAGGCAGTGCGCGAGTTCGCCGACGCCGTCGCGGCCTCGACGCCGAAGCTCGACCTGCTGGTCAACAACGCCGGCGTCGCCTTCAACGACGGAAAACGCCGCACCAGCCAGGACGGCCACGAGCTGCAGTTCGCCGTGAACTACCTGGCGGGCTGGGTGCTGGTGCACAAGCTCCGGCCGGCGCTGAAGGCCGCCGCGCCTTCGCGGATCATCAACGTGTCGTCGGGGAGTTCGGCGCCGATCGATTTCGACGACGTGATGCTCGAGGCCGAAGGCGCCGCCGCCCGTGGCTACGGGCAGAGCAAGCAGGCCCAGGCGACCATGACCAAGGCGCTGGCGCCGGCCTTCCTGGCCGACGGCATCACCATGATCTCGCTGCACCCGGCGACGCTGATGCCCACCACCATGGTCAAGGGCATCGGCATCCCGCCGCGCAGCTCGATCCAGGACGGCGTCGACCACGTGATGGGGCTGGCCCGGGCGCCTACGCTGGAGGCCGGTGCCTTCTACCTGGAAGGGGGCGTGCCGCGAGACACCATGGACCCGCAGGGCCAGGATCCGGAGGCGCAGGCGAAGCTGCTGGCGCTCAGCGCCGACCTGACCGGCATACCCGCCGACTGACCGCCCGCGCCCCTGCAGGAGGGGCTTCAGCCCCGAAGTCTTTTACTGCGGCCCGGTGTACCTGCACCCCGAAGTGCAGGTCTCATGCACCACCACCGCCGACAGCCCGGGCAGGGCCGGCTGCAGCTTGTCCCAGATCCAGATCGCGAGGTTCTCGCTGGTCGGGTTTTCCAGGCCGGCGACGTCGTTGAGATAGTGGTGGTCGAGCTGGTCGTAGAGCGGCTTGAACGCCGCCTTGATGTCGCCGAAGTCCATCACCCAGCCGGTGTCGGTGCCGACGTCGCCCGACACGTGCAGTTCGACCCGGAAGCTGTGGCCGTGCACCCGCGCGCATTTGTGGCCGGCGGGCACGTTGGGCAGCCTGTGCGCGGCCTCGAGCGTGAAACTCTTGAAGATGTCCATGGCCGGCATTGTAGCCCCGGCCACCGCCGGCTCAGCGGGCGGCCAGGGCGTCGATGTTCTCCTCGCCGACGCTCAGGACCTCGGCGGTTTCGCCACCGGTCGCCAGTCCATAGTCGAAGCCGGCGATCCGGCCATCCCGGTCCAGGGTCAGGGTGAAGGCGACGAAGCGCGTGTGATCACCCTCGATCCGGGCCAGGCCGGAGCCATCGAAGCGCCGGGCGCCCCCGTCGAGACGGGTGGACTGGGCCGAGACCAGGGAGAAGGCGATGCCCTGGTCCGCCAGGTCGGCGCGAAGCTGGTCCTGCACCGTGGACTGCACCGTCCAGCCGGGCGCCACCGCCTCCCGCGGCGTGCCGCCGGCGAGGGAGTCCGGGGTACGCGGGGAGGGGGTGGCGCCGACGTTCGCCGACAGCGCCAGGGCCAGCCCGGCCACCGCCGCCAGGCTGCCCAGGCCCATCAGGGTCCGGGCGCGGCCACGCGGGGCGGGGGAGGTTGGCGCGGCGGTGGCGGCGGCGGGGCGGGGGGCAAAGGCCTGGGCAGCCCAGGCCAGGTCGGCATCGGTCAGGTCTTCGCGCATCAGCAGGGTCATGGCCAGGTTCCGCGTGAGGGGGTCCGGGGAAACACAGCAGCTTCCGTGCCAAGGGGCTGCGTGGCGTGCAAGTTATTGATCCGACGTGACAGTCGTTCGAGCACGCGCACCCTGGCCCGGCAATTTGCCCGCCCCGACCGGGCGTCTTGCCTGCGAAATGCAATGGCGGTCCGGTCTCGCCTCTTGCGACGCCGTCCCGGCAGTGTGAGCGGGTCGATCGGCTAGGCTGTGCGGATGCAAGCGGACTGGAAACAACGCGCCAGCGAAGGAATCACGGTGTTCCGGGCCAGCCGGCTCGAGGCGCTGCTGGTGCCGCTGGACAATTTGCTGGCCACCCAGCCGCCCGATGCCTTGCTGGCGCCGCAGACCGTGGTCGCGGCCCACCCGGGCATGCGCCAGTGGCTGGCGGGGGCGCTGGCGGAAAAACGTGGCGTGCACGGCATCGTCGCCAACCTCGACATCCTGCTGCCCAGCGGCTTCCTCGACCGCCTGGCCGGCGACGTGCTGGGCGAAGGCGCAACCTCGCCCGCCGCCTGGCGCCGCGAGCACCTGCGCTGGCGCATCTTCGCCTTGCTCGAAACCAGCACTGATCCGACCCTTCGCGCCGCGCTGGACGGTGCCGATGCCGAACGCCGGCGATTCCAGCTGGCCGACCGCCTGGCGCGCATCTACACCCAGTACATGGCCTACCGGCCCGAGTGGCTGGCCGACTGGGCACGCGGACGCGGCACGTTCGACGGCGCCGGATTCCATCCCGCGCTGTGGCAGGCGCTGCAGTCGGCCATCGGCCAGACCCATCGCGGCGGCCAGCTGGCCCTGCTCGAACGCAAACTGCGCGAACAAGGCGTGCGCGTGGCCGCCACCGATCCGCTGCATGTGTTCGGCCTGGCCCACCTGGCGCCGGCGGAACTGCGGGTGCTGCATGCACTGGCGGCGCACCGGCCGGTGGTGCTCTACGTGCCCGATCCCTGCCGCGAATTCTGGGGCGGCCTGCGCAGCGAAGCCGCGCAGCTGCGCGAACTCGCCGCCGATCCCTTCTCGCGCGACGCCGAAACCACCTTCCTCGACCAGAACCATCCGCTGCTGGCGGCCTGGGGGCGCCTGGGCCAGCATTTCATGCTGCAGGTACAGTCGCTGGACGCATCGCTCGACATGCGCCACTACCGCGATGAAGCCGACCACGACCGCCCGCCCGGCCCGCTGCTCGAGCGCCTGCAGGAAAGCCTGCGCCGGCTCGTGCCTTCGCTGCTGTCGGAGGATCCGCGCACGCCGGAGGAACGCCGCGCCGATGCCTCGCTGCGGGTGCACGCCTGCCACACCCGCCTGCGCGAACTTGAAGCCCTGCGCGATGCCTTGCTGCAGGCGAGGAGCGACGACCCCAGCATCGCGCCTTCCGACATCGTCGTGATGGCGCCCGACATCCGCGCCTACCTGCCGCTGCTGCCGGCGGTGTTCGGCGCGCCCGGCGATGCCAGCGCCCCCTTGCCCTACCACCTGGCCGACGTGCCGGTGGCCAGTACGGTGCCGCTGTTCGCGGCCTTCCGCCAACTGCTGGCGCTGCCGGGCTCGCGCGAAACCGCGCCGGCCCTGCTCGATTTCCTGGCCCAGCCCGACGTCGCCCGCCGGCTGGGCCTGGACGCCGATGCCCTGGCCCTGCTCGAACGCGCCCTGGCCGAAGCCCGCGCGGCCTGGGGCCTGGACCCGGCTGCGCGCGCCGCGCTGGGCGTTCCGGCCATCGAAGAACACACCCTGGCCTGGGCGATGGACCGCCTGCTGGCCAGCCTGGTACATGGCAACGAGGACAGCGACGACCTGATGTCGGTCGCCGGCCAGCGCCTGGCGCCGGTCACCGGTGTCGCCGATGCGGCGCTGGCCCTGGGCGCGCTCGACCAACTGCTGCAGTGGCTGGCGACGCTGCGCGAACGCTCGACCACCTTCTTGAGATCGAACGACACATTGTCAGCCTTCAGGCCATAGGCTTCGGCGTTCTGCATGTAGTGATAGATTTCGGACGTCCGCAGCAATGCCTTCGTCGGGA
>CAXAYM010000208.1:0-4724 GCA_963973175.1 uncultured Arenimonas sp. | reverse complement strand
CCGGCCTGCTCGGCCAGGCGCTTGTTCGCTTCCCGGTCCCCGTACTTTTCGTCGCCCGCGACCGGGTGGCCCAGATGCGCCGCGTGAACGCGGATCTGGTGGGTGCGGCCGGTTTCGATGCGCACCTCGCAGAAACTGTGGCCGCCGCGGCGTTCCAGCACCTTCACGTGGCTGACCGACGGTTTGCCCGACGGATCCACCCGCACCATGCGCTCGCCGCCCTGGAGCACGGATTTTTGCAGCGGCGCGTCCACGGTCAGCGTGCCGTTCGGAACGCGCCCGACCAGCAGCGCCAGGTACCGCTTGGCCGGACCCTCGTCGTCCTCGCCGGCACGCATCAGCGCCTGCAGTTCCAGCAGGGCCGAGCGCTTCTTGGCCAGGACCAGCACGCCGGAGGTGTCGCGGTCGAGCCGGTGCACCAGCTCAAGCGGTTCCCCCGGACGCATGGCACGCAGGGCCTCGATGACGCCGAAGCTGATGCCGCTGCCGCCGTGGGTGGCGATGCCGCTGGGCTTGTTGATCGCCAGCAGGGCCTTGTCCTCGAACACGATGCTGGCCGCCAGGCGCTCGAGCATGCCCTTGGGCGGGGTCCGGGCCTCGCCGGCCTCGGCCAGCCGGACCGGCGGGATCCGGACTTCGTCGCCACCGGCCAGGCGGGTGTCGGCCTTGGCCCGCTTGCCGTTGATGCGGACCTGGCCGCTGCGCACGAGCTTGTAAACCAGGCTCCGGGGCGCGCCCTTGAGCTGCAGCAGCAGGAAATTGTCCAGCCGCTGGCCGTCCCGGTCCTCCGGGACCCGGACCAGTCTCACGCCGGTCGAGACGTCTTGGTTTGCCGCCATGGGGCTTGCACCTATACAATCACTGGGCGAGATAACGTCCTGATTTCGCAGGGGCTCCCCGGCCAAAAGCCGACCCCTGAGAATCCCGAGGAACCGCTACCACACCCCACGGGGGTGACCATGTTAGCCGGTGCCGAAGGCGGACGGATATTGCCGCCGGCTTGCGAGCCTGCGAACACCGGACGCCGCGAGGCGGGGTCCGGGCCCTGAGACCGAACAAACAAAACAAGCGCTCCCGTGGGTACGCCCAAGGTTTGTAGCGCTGGAAGTTCCTGCCAGGCCCGGGTGCGCATCGCGCCCCGGGTCCGCAACATCGGGCGCGGACCCCGGCGTTCCTCGCGGTACGAGCGCGTGAGGAATCCACCATGAAGCGTATGCTGATCAATGCCACGCAGGCTGAAGAACTGCGCGTGGCGATCGTCGATGGCCAGAACCTGTACGACATCGACATCGAGCAGCCCTCGAAGGAACAAAAGAAGTCCAACATCTACAAGGGCCGCATCGTCCGGCTCGAACCCTCGCTTGAAGCCGCCTTCGTCGAATACGGCGGCGAGCGCCACGGCTTCCTGCCGCTCAAGGAAATCTCCCGCGACTACTTCGTCCCCGGCGTCGACCCGAACAAGGCCGGCTTGAAGGAATTCCTGCGCGAAGGCCAGGAAGTCGTCGTCCAGGTGGAAAAGGAAGAACGCGGCAACAAGGGCGCCGCCCTGACCACGTTCATCTCCCTGGCCGGCCGCTACATGGTGCTGATGCCGAACTCGCCCACCGCCGGCGGCGTCTCGCGCCGGGTCGAGGGTGACGACCGCGCCGCCCTGAAGGAAGCGATGGACGCGCTGACCATTCCCGAGGAAATGGGCGTGATCATCCGCACCGCCGGCGTCGGCCGCGCCGCCGACGAACTGCAGTGGGACCTGGACTACCTGCTCCAGGTCTGGAAGTCGATCACCGACGCCGCGCTGTCCAAGCCGGCACCGTTCCTGATCTACCAGGAATCGCGCCTCATCATCCGCGCCCTGCGTGACTACCTGCGCGCCGACGTCGGCGAGATCCTGGTCGACACCCAGGAGATGTACGACGAGGCCCGCGACTTCATGCAGTCGGTGATGCCGCAGAACCTGCGCAAGCTCAAGTTCTACGAAGACCCGACCCCGCTGTTCAACCGCTACCAGATCGAATCGCAGATCGAAGGTGCCTACGAGCGCCAGGTGCGCCTGCCCTCGGGCGGCAGCATCGTGGTCGACCAGACCGAAGCCCTGACCGCGATCGACGTCAACTCGGCGCGCGCCACCAAGGGCAGCGACATCGAGGACACTGCGTTCAACACCAACCTCGAGGCCGCCGACGAGGTGGCCCGCCAGATGCGCCTGCGCGACCTGGGCGGCCTGGTGGTGATCGACTTCATCGACATGGCCTCGGGCAAGCACCAGCGCCAGGTCGAAGAGCGCCTGCAGGTGGCCCTCAAGCAGGACCGCGCCCGCGTCCAGATCGGCCGCATTTCCCGCTTCGGCCTGCTCGAGATGAGCCGCCAGCGCCTGCGCCCGAGCCTGGGCGAGTCCAGCCAGGTGGTCTGTCCGCGCTGCGAGGGCCATGGCCGCATGCGCAGCGTCGAGTCGCTGTCGCTGTCGATCCTGCGCCTGGCCGAAGAGCATGCGATGAAGGAGAACACCGGGCAGGTGCTGGTGCAGGCCCCGCCGGAAATCGCCAACTACCTGCTCAATGAGAAGCGCCGCGCCCTGGTCGAGATCGAGACCCGGCACGACGCACCGGTGGTGGTGGTCGCCGACGACCAGATCGAGACGCCGCACTTCAACATCACCCGCCTGCGCGACAACGAACTCGGCGAGGAAAGCGCGCGCCCGAGCTACCACCGCACCACCCCGCGCAAGCTGGCGGTGCATGCGCTGACCAAGTCGCACATCAACGTGCCCGACCTGCCGGCCGTCACCGCCGTGCGCCCGCCGAACCCGGCGCCGGTGCGCGAAGAGGCGCCCGAGCCGGCGCCGGTGCCGGCCGCGATCCAGGCGGCCCCGGTGGCCAAGCGCGGTTTCTTCGCGCGACTGGCCGCGCTGTTCACCGGCGACGAGGCCCCGGCCGCCGAGGAAACCAGGAAGCCCCGCCGCAATGATCGTCCCGAGCGCGGTGACCGCGCCGAACGCAGCGAGCGCAGTGAGCGCGGGGGTCGTCGCGAACGCGGCGGACGTCGCGAGCGCATCGAACGCGACCGCGGCGGCAAGACGCCGCAGCAGGCTCGCCAGAAGACGCCCAAGGCCGAACGCAGCGAAGAACAGAAGCGCCAGGACGAGGCCAAGCGCGCCGAGGCGCAGCAGCGCCGCGAGGAAAACCAGAAGAAGGAAGCCGAGCGCCGCGAGCAGCAGCGCCTGGAGAACCTCAAGCGCGAAGAGGAGCGTCGCGAGGCCCGCGAAGCGCGCCAGCAGGCTGCCGCCGCCGGCGGCGCGGGCGCCGCGCTGGACAAGGAAGCCTCCGACGAGGCCAAGGACGCCGTGGGCCTGGGCATCCAGGAAGACGGCCAGGAAGGCAATGGCGAGGAGAACGCCGCGTCCACGGAGGGCAGCAGCCGCCGCCGTCGCGGTCGCCGCGGTGGCCGTCGTCGCCGTCGTGCCGACACGGGCAACGAAGCCAGCGGCAATGGCAACGAAGACGCCGGTTCGGATGACGAGGACGCCGGCGACAACGAAGGCCAGGACGGCAAGCCTGCCGCTTCCCCGGCACCGGCGGTGACCGCCGCGGAATCCGACTTCGACGACCTGGGCCCGACCCCGGCCGTGGTGCCTGCGGTGGCGGCTTCGGCCGCGGCGGTGGTGTCGGTCGACGCGCCGGTGAACACGCCGGCGCCGAAGCCGGCCGTCGAATCCGTGAGCATTGAAACGACGCCGGAACCGGCGGTCGACGAGCCGAAGGCGGTGCAGGCCGAACCGGTTGCCGCGGCTCCTGCTCCGGCTCCTGCTCCGGCTCCGGCTCCTGCTCCTGCTCCGGCTCCTGCTCCGGCTCTGGCTCCCGCTCCGGCTCCGGCTCCGGCTCCGGCTCCCGCGCCGGCTCCCGCGCCGGCTCCCGCGCCGGCTCCCGCGCCGGCTCCGGCCGCGTCGGCCGAGCCGACCCCGGCGGCGCCGCCCCCGGTGCAGCAGAGCCTGATCCCGGACGCCGAGCCGGTGAATCCCTACCTGCGCACCCAGCCGGCGCAGTTCGATTCCCCGCCGAACCATCCGGCGCCGCCGGTGGTGCAGAAGGAAAAGTCCGGGGACGAGCCAGCGGCCGCTGCCGCGGACGAAGGCGATACCGAGCTTGAGAATGCAAAGGTGCCGGCCGCGCCCGACTGGTCGCTGGCCGACCCCGATGCCCCGAAGCAGGCGCCCAGCGACAAGGCCGGCTGATTCGCGGCGAGTTCCCGCATCAACAAGGGCGCCTCCGGGCGCCCTTGTTGTTTGAGCACCACGGCCTCAGGCCGTCAGCGCGGACGCCGGATCGGAGATGCCGTGCTGCCCGGCCAGCCGGGCCAGCGAGATCGCATCGCGGATGCCGAGTTTTTCGAACAGGCGGTACTTGTGCGTGGCCACGGTCTTGCCGCTGAGGCTGAGCCGCCGTCCGATCTCCTCCATGCGCAGGCCCTGGCAAAGCAGGCGCGCGACCTGCAGCTCACGCGGCGACAGCAGGTCGAAGGGCGAAGCCTGCCCCCCGAAGCCGTCGAGCGCCATGCGCTGGGCCACATCGCTGGCCAGGTAGCGGCGCCCGCGGAAAACATCGCCGACCGCGCGCACCAGTTCCTGGGGGTCGCAGCCCTTGCCCAGGTAACCCGAGGCGCCGGCTTCGATCAGCCGGCGTGGCATTGGCCCGTCCTCCTGGATCGAAACGATGATCACGCGGGTGCCG
>CAXAYM010000207.1:0-4726 GCA_963973175.1 uncultured Arenimonas sp. | reverse complement strand
CTGCTGCCCGGGATCGCTGACGGCTCACGCATCGCTACCGCCGCCTTGACCGGCTCCGCCGGAACCTGGACGCCGGACGGCGTCGCTGTGCGGGCGCGCGCCGACGGCGAGGCCTGGGGTCTGGAGGGTCAAGCGAGCTTCGTCACCCACGGCCAAATCGCCGACGTGCTGCTGGTCGCCGCAGTGGAGGCTGACGGGATCTCGGTGTTCGAGGTCGATCCGACGGCCGGCGGCGTGGCGGTGAAGCCCCTGCCCGTGTTCGACCACACGCTGCGGCTGGCGCAGATCAGCTTCGAAGCCGCACCGGCCAGGCTCGTCGGGAAGCAGCATGCCGGCTGGAACGCCGTCGAGGAGGCGCTGGGCCTCGCCCGCGTCGCGCTGGCCGGTGAACAGGCCGGCGGTGGCCGACGGGGATTGGAGTTCACCGTCGACTACGCCAAAAACCGCATCCAGTTCGGACGGTCGATCGGCAGCTACCAGGCCATCAAGCACATGGCCGCCGACCTCCTCGTGGAGTCCGAGAGCGCCACGTCCGCCGCCCGCCACGCCGCCGCCCAGCTCGCCGCCGGCGCGCCGGACGCCAAGTCCGCGGTGGAGCTCGCCGCCTTCGCCTGCGCCGATGCGTTCGTGAAGATCTGCGCCGACGCCATCCAGATGCACGGCGGCATCGCCTTCACCTGGAACCACCCGGCCCACCTCTACCTGCGCCGGGCCCGGGCCGACGCCCAGCTGTTCGGCGCCCCGGCCTTTCACCGCGAGCGCTACGTCGCCGAACTGGAGGCCGCCCATGGCTGACGACGCCGCCCTACCGGTCACCGACGACAGCCTGCGTGAGGAGGTCCGCGCCTGGCTGGCCGCCAACTGGACCGGCCCGCTGCAGAGCGAGGCCGAGCGCAAGGCCTGGGTCGCCAAGGTGATCGAGGCTCGCTGGGCCGTCCCCCGCTGGCCGACCGAATGGATGGGCCGGGGCCTGAGCGACGCCGAGGCCCGCGTCGTCGAGCGCGAGTTCGCCGCCGTCGGTGCGCCCGGCACCGGCCAGGACCGCACCAACCTGTGGGCCAACACCCTGCTCGCGCGGGGCACGCAGGCGCTCAAGGAGAAGCTGATCGTCCCGCTGCTGCGCGGCGACGTCGGCATGTGCCTGCTCTACTCCGAGCCCGGCGCCGGCTCGGACCTGGCCGGCGTCCGCACCCGCGCCGACCGCCGGGGCGACCACTTCGTGGTCAACGGCCAGAAGGTCTGGACCAGCTACGCCGCCGCCGCCGACTACGGCATGCTGATCGCCCGCACCGATTGGGACGTGCCCAAGCACCGCGGCATCAGCTTCTTCTTTCTGCCGATGGAGCAGCCCGGCGTCGAGGTCCGCCCGCTGAGGCAGATCACCGGCGAGAGCCAGTTCAACGAGGTGTTCTTCACCGACGCCGTCTGCCCGGCCGAGAACCTGCTGGGCGAGCTCGGCCAGGGCTGGGGCGTGCTGCAGACCGCGCTCGCCTACGAGCGTTCCGCGATGGGTGAAGGCGCCAGAGGTCCGCGCAGCGGCGTCTCGGAAGGCCCCGGCGAGCCGCTGATCGCCCTGGCCCGCGAGGCCGGCGTGCTCTCCGACCCGCTGATCCGCCAGGAAATCGCCAGGGTCATCGCCCTGAAGAAGCTCAACGCCCTCAACACCGCCCGGGCCAAGGCCGACCTCAAGCAGGGCACGACCTCCGCGCTGATGAGCCTCGGCAAGCTCGCGATGAGCCGCATCCTGCACGAGGAGGCGCGCGTCCGGACCCTGATCCTGGGCGCCGGCAGCGTGCTCGAGGGCCCGGACCATCCCCGGGCGGAGGACGCCAACTTCCTGACGCTGAACGCCTACTTCACCTCGATCGGCGGCGGCACCGACCAGATCCAACGCAACATCATCGGCGAGCGGGTCCTGGGCCTGCCCAAGGAGCCGGAGGTGGACCGGGACATCCCGTTCCGCGAGGTTCGCACCAGCTAGAGGGCGCTCAGCCCCGAAGAACGAAGAAGGCTAGGGAGAGAGACGCGTGGGTTGGAATTTCGGAGACATCCTCGACGCCATCGAACCGGTGCTGCCACCGGACGCACCCGCCTTCATCCATGGCGAGCGGACGGTTCCTTGGCACGAGGCGAGCCGGCTCTCCAACAACCTCGCGCGCGCCCTGATCGCCCGCGGGGCGGCGCCCGGCGACAAGGTCGCCGTGTACATGCGTAACCGTCCGGAATACATGATTACGCTCTCAGCGGCTTTCAAAGCGCGACTGACCCACGTCAACGTCAACTACCGCTACACGCCGGACGAGGTCTGGTACATTTTCGACAACTCCGACGCACAGACGGTGGTCTACGCCTCCGAGTTCCGCGACGCCGTCACGCAGGTCCGGGACCGGCTGCCCAAGGTAAAGACCTGGGTCGAAGTGTCGGAGGGGGGGGGGACCGCGCCGTTCGCTGAGCCGTTCCACGCCCTCGCGGACAACGGTGACGGTTCCGCGCTGCAGCTTGAACGCTCGGGACAGGATCTGCTCTTCATCTACACCGGCGGCACCACAGGCATGCCCAAAGGCGTGATGTGGCCCCACCACGACCTCCGGGAGGTGACGCTCAGTTCGGCGCGTAAGCTTGGGCCGGTGCCTGAGACCCTGGAGGCGCTCCGTGAGCACACCCGTAAGATCGGCCCCGGAGGCCGGGCGCTGATTGCGCCCCCGTTGATGCACGGGACGGGGCTGCTCACGGCGATCGGAACGCACCTTGCGGGCGGTTCTCTGGTGACATTAGCGGGAGAGACGTTCGATCCCGTCGAGATGCTGGACGCCATCGAACGCCACAAGCCGCAGTCGCTGACCATCGTCGGCGACAGCTTCGCCCGGCCGATCCTTAACGCGCTGAACGCCAATCCCGGCCGCTGGGACGTCTCCTCGGTCGCCATAGTCGTCTCGTCCGGCGTGATGTGGAGCCTGGAGGTCAAGCGCGGCCTCCTCGAGCACATGCCCCAGGCCATGCTCAGCGACGCCTTCTCCTCCTCCGAGGCGCTGGGCATGGGCAGTTCGATCATGACCAAGATGGGCGAGGTGAAGACCGCCAAGTTCATGATCGGCGAGCGCTGCCGGGTGTTCGACGAGAACGACCAGCCGGTCGAGCCGGGCTCGGGGGTGCGCGGCCTGGTGGCCCTCGGCCCGCCGAACCCCATCGGCTACTACAAGGACGACGAGAAGACCGCCCGCACCTTCCGCGTGATCGACGGGGTCCGATACTCCATCCCCGGCGACTGGTGCATCGTCGAGGCCGACGGCACTCTGACCCTGCTGGTCCGCGGCAACGCCTGCATCAACACCGCCGGCGAGAAGGTCTTCCCCGAGGAGGTCGAGGAAGCCCTCAAGACCCATCCCAGCATCGAGGACGCCCTGGTCGTCGGTCTGCCGGACGAGAAGTGGGGCCAGGCCGTCACCGCCGTCGTCGAGCTGGCGCCCGGGCGGACGTTCGACGAGGCCGGACTGAAGGCGCACGTGCGCAAGACGCTGGCCGGCTACAAGACTCCCAAACGGGTGTTCGTCGCCAACCGCTCGCTGCGCGCCAGCAACGGCAAGGCCGACTACGCGGCCGCCAAGGCCTGCGCTGAAACGGGCGCCGGCGAGGCGGTGAGCGCATGAGCGAGGCCGTCCTCGTCGAGCGGCGGGAGCGGGTGATGATCGTCACCCTCAACCGGCCGGAGGCGCGCAACGCCGTGAACCGCGCGGTCACCGTCGGCGTCGGCGAGGCGCTGGAGGAGGCCGACCGCAACCCGGACGTCTGGGCGGTGATCATCACCGGCGCGGGCGACCAGTCGTTCTGCGCTGGTGCCGACCTCAAGGCCCTGGCCAACCGCGAGCCCTTCGCCGTCGGCGAGCGCGAGCAGGCCTGGGGGTTCGCCGGCTACGTCGAGCACCATATCTCCAAGCCGACCATCGCGGCGGTGAACGGGACGGCGCTGGGCGGCGGCACCGAGCTGACCTTGGCCAGCGACCTGGCCGTGGCCTCCGAGACGGCCAGCTTCGGGCTGCCGGAGGTCAAGCGCGGCATCCTGGCGGCTGCGGGCGGCGCCTTCCGCCTGGCCCAGCAGCTGCCGCGCAAGATCGCTATGGAGATGATGCTGACCGGCGAGCCGATCTCGGCCCAGCGGGCGCTGGAGCTAGGGCTAGTCAACGCCGTCGTGCCGCAGGCGCAGGTGCTCGATGCGGCGCTGAAGCTGGCGGCTCGGATCACCGCCAATGCGCCTCTGGCGGTGCAGGCCTCCAAGCGGATCGCGCTGGGCGTCCAGCACGGCAGGATCGCCTCCGAGGACGCCGCCTGGACGCAGACGCGCGCCGAGATCGGCGCCCTGCTGCGCTCCGAGGACGGACGCGAGGGACCCCGCGCCTTCGCCGAAAAGCGCGCGCCCGTCTGGCAGGGCCGCTGAGGCCGCAGTTTTCGAGTTGAGGGACGAAAGATGAGTGACGACGCCGCGCGCATCCCAGTGATCGTGGGGGTGGGCCAGGTCAATGACCGGCCCAAGGACCCGCGCGAGGGTTTGGACCCCATCGGCCTGATGGAGGCCGCCCTGCGCGAGGCCGATCGCGACGCCGGGACAGGGTGGATCTCCCGGCTGGACTCGCTCGCCGTCGTCGACCAGATCTCCTTCCGCGAGCTGGGCGACGTCTCGGGTCCGCTCGCGGCCAGGCTCGGGGTCACCCCCAAGCTCTGCTACAAGAGC
>CAXAYM010000206.1:0-4734 GCA_963973175.1 uncultured Arenimonas sp. | reverse complement strand
GGCAGGGCTGGTGCTGCTGGCCCTCGCCTTCGCCGCCACGTGGTGGGAGCCGGCGCCCCCGCTGCTTCCCGGCGGTATCCAGGACCTGCCCGCGGAGCAGCCCGCAGAACCGGTCGCCCCGGCCACCGGGGGCTCCGCCCAGGTCATCCATCCCGATTACGCCTCCCTGGCCCGGCCCGAGGACGCAGCCCTGGCCGCCGAACTGGATTTTTTCAGCTGGCTCGCGGCGCGGAATGGCGCGCCCCCGGAAACGCAGGTCGAAGAGGTCGTCGATGCGGCGCCCGCCCCCGAGCCTGCCTCTGCGGACCAGCCCGCCTTCGAGGCGCTGCCTTCCGCGCAGCGCGGCCTGCTGGCTCCGCTGGCCTCGACCTGGCCCCGGCTGGATCCGGCCACGCGACGCCAGCTGATCGGCCAGGCCGGCCACTGGCTGGCCCTGGATGCGGCATCCCGCGAGGCCCTGCGCCAGCGCCTGGCCGATTGGGACGAACTGCCGGCCGCGGAGCGTGCCGCCAAACGTGGCCACCTGGCGGCCTGGACCAACCTGTCGATGGACGAGCAGGCCTGGGTGCGCGAGACCGCGGCTCGATTCGTGGCCAACGATGCCGCCGGGCAAGCGGCCGCCCGGAAGGAGTTCGAAGCCCTGCCGGCCCAGGCCCGCGAACCCTGGTGGCTGGGCCCGGCCCTGGGTCAGTGGTTCTCGCCGGTGCAGCCCTTGTTCGCCTACGTGCCCGAGGACCAGCGGCCGCCGCTGCTGGCGATGCTGCGCGCGCTGTCGCCGCAGGCGCGGGCCGACCTGGCGCTGCTGGCCGGCCGGCTGCCGGCGGCCGAACGCGAGCGTCTGCGGCGCGCCCTGCTGGAAGCGCCGCCGGAAGCGCGCGAAGCCCTGGTGCACGAACGCCTGGCCCGCTAGGGCCGGGCCACCCGGGCTACATGTTCACCAGGCTGGCGAGCAGGGCGAAGGTGGCGCCGAAGCTGATCAGCACGATGTAGATGGTGCCGAGCACCCAGTACTTGAACAGCGTCATGATCCAGCCCTGGCCGTAGACCCGCTTCTGCATCAGCAGCAGGTAAACCGGCATCCAGCACAGCAGCGCGATCTCCATCCAGCCCAGTGGCCGCGAGAGCCAGGCCCAGGCGCTGGTCCACTCCGACAGCGCGTCCAGGATCACCACCGTCAGCAGGCCGCCGCAGAGGAAGCTGTGGCTGTGCAGCGCGACGATCAGGTGTTCCATGTAAAGCCGCTTCTTGAACAGGTACATGATCTTCAGGAACACGGCGAACAAGGGCAGCAGCACGAACAGCGTCGTCGGCACCATCGAGAGGAAGGCGTTCTTGAGCAGGTTCAGGTCGCTCTTGATGCGCTCGACGTTCTCGTCGACGCGGCCGAGCTGGGCGTTGACCCAGGCGTTGCCGGTATCTCCCAGCCACTCTTCCTTCACCGGGTTGTCCGTCGGATGCCAGGGTTTGTCCCCATAGGTGAAGCCCTCGCCCACGTCGATCGGCGGCGCCACCGGCACCGGTTCGCCGGCGGCCAGCGCGTTCTCGATCTCACGGATGCGGCTGCGGGCCTCGCCCTTCACGGCCTCTTCGGCGACGTCCATGCTGATGTCGAGGCCGAAGTCCACGCCGGGTACGCCGGTTTTCTCCGCACGTGCGCTGGCGATCTCCGCCAGCGCGAGGTCGCGCAATCGCTCGACCTCGGCGACGGTGGTGGCCTGGCGCATGCTGGCCAGCTGGCGTTCGTCGCCGGGCGCCGCTTCTGCGTCCGCAGCGTCAGCCTCTCCGGCCGGCGCTTCGCCCGCGGCGTCGGTGGCGGCGGCTTCGGTCGTCGTCGCGGCCTGTTCTGTTTCCTCGTCGAAGCTCGCGTCGAAACGCAGCTGCGCCGCGAAGAAGGCGAACAGGCTGAGGAACACGAACAGGCGCACCGGGCTGACGTAGCGCACGCGCCGGCCGGCGAAATATTCCAGGCTCAGGTAGCCGGGCTTGAACAGCAGCGGCCCGAGCGTGCGCAGGATGCGCGAGTCGAGCTCGAACACCGAGTCCATGAAATCGCCGATGATCGAACTGAAATGCCGCACCAGCCCCTTGGTGGGTTGCCCGCAGGCATAACAGTGTTCGCCCAGGAGCACCGCGCCGCAGTTCGCGCAGCGGCGTCCGGTGTCGGTCGCGGTGGGCGGGGTCGTCGGGTGGGGGCTTGTATCGACGATCATCACTGGCTCCGGCAGGGCTGCGGCTAATATAGCGGGCCGCCGTCCCGGCCGGACCCCACAGTGAACCCATGACCGCCTCCGAAAGCCGCCTTGCCCGCCTGCTGCGGGAAATGCGGGTCAGCTTCGTGCTTGCCTTGCCCCTGGTGCTGAGCCAGCTGTCCTCGATGGCGATGAACATCGTCGACACGGTGCTGGCCGGCCGCCACGGGCCGGTGACGCTGGCGGCCGTCGGCGTGGGCAGCGCGGTGTGGTCGGTGGTGATCCTGGTGAGCATCGGCGTGCTGATGGCGGTGCCGCCGACGGTGTCCCAGCTCAATGGCGCCGGCCGACGGGCCGACATCGGGCCGGTGTTCCGGCAGGCCCTCTGGCTGGCGCTGGCCCTCGGCCTGCTGCTGATCTTCGTCGTGCGCGCCGGAGCGGTGGCGCTCGAACCGCTGGGCATCACCGCCGAAGCGCGGCCCGAGGCCGTCGCGTTCCTGCATGCGATCAGCTGGGGTGCTCCGGGCCTGGCGCTGTTCTTCTGCCTGCGCAACCTCAGCGAGGGCGTGGCCTGGACGCTGCCCTCGATGGTGTTCGGGCTGGTCGGCCTGACGCTGCTGGTGCCGCTGGGCTGGGGCCTGATGTTCGGCGCCGGCCTTGGGGCGGCGGGCCTGGGTTACGCGGTGGCCATCGTGCTGTGGTGCCAGGCGGCGTCGATGGCGGTTTACCTGTGGCGGGCGCCGCGCTTCGCCGACCTCGGCCTGTTCGCACGCTTCGATCCGCCGAGCTGGCCCCCCATCCGTGCCCTGCTCAGGCTGGGCCTGCCCATGGGCGTGTCGGTGTTCATGGAGGGCAGCCTGTTCGTCGCCACCGCGCTGCTGGTGGGCACCCTGGGCACCACCCAGATGGCCGCGCACCAGATCGCCATCCTGATGGCCAGCCTGTGCTTCATGGTGCCGCTGGGCGTGGCCATGGCCACCACCGTGCGCGTGGGCCACGCCGTGGGCGCCGGCGACCTGTCCGGCGTGCGCTGGTCGGCTGCGGCGGGCTACAGCCTGGCGATGATCGCGCAGACTATCTCGGCCGTGGTGCTGGTGGCAGGCGCGGCCTGGCTGGCGTCGCTGTTCACCGCCGACCCGGCGGTGATCGCGCTGGCCAGCCTGCTGATGGCCTATGCGGCGGTGTTCCAGTACCCCGATGGCCTGCAGGCGCTGTCGGCGGGCTCGCTGCGCGGGCTCAAGGACACCCGGGTGCCGATGTTCATCACCGTGCTGGCGTACTGGGGTTTCGGGCTGCCGCTGGGCGCCTGGCTGGGCATCTCCCGCGGCCAGGGCGCGCCGGGCCTGTGGACGGGCCTGATCCTGGGCCTGAGCGTCGCCGCGACCCTTCTGGGATGGCGCTTCTGGCGCATGGCACGCCGGCCCCTGCCGCCCGTACACGTGACCTGAGGCTTATGCGCCTTCACGGCGGGCTGGTTATGCTGGGCCCTGGATTGATTGGAGCCACCCCATGTCTGATTCGAAGCCGGGCCCGATCCGGCGGTTTTTCGTCGGGATCTGGAACACCCTCAACTTCACCCGCCGGCTGGTGTTCAACCTGCTGTTCGTGGTGCTGCTGGTGTTCTTCATCGTGGTGCTGTTCTCCGGGCCGGGCGTCAAGCCGGTGGCCAACAAGAGCGCGCTGGTGCTGAACCTCTCGGGCGCGCTCGTCGAACAGTACGGCGCCCACCCGGTGGACCGCGTGCTCAACCAGGCCATGGGCCAGGGCCGGGCCGAAGTGCAGCTGCGCGACATCCTGCGCGCCATCGAACTGGCCAGGGAAGACAAGCGCATCGACCGGATCGTGCTGCTCACCGATGGCTTCAGCGCCAGCGGTTTCGCCGCGATGCGCGACGTCACCGCCGCGCTGCGCGAGTTCCGCGCGGCCGGCAAGCAGGTCGTGGCCTACGGCACGGGCATGGACCAGATGGGTTATTACCTGGCCGCGCACGCCGACGAGGTCTACATGGACCCGCAGGGCGGCGTGCTGCTCGAGGGCCTGGGCCGCTACCGCATGTATTACCGCGAAGGCCTGCAGGACAAGCTGGGCGTGGACGTGCACCTGTTCAAGGTGGGCGAATACAAGTCGGCCGCCGAGCCCTACGTGCTCGACGCCGCCTCGCCCGAGGCCAAGGAATCCGACCTGTACTGGATGAACGACCTCTGGGACCGCTACGTGGCCGACATCGCCGCGGCGCGCGGCCTCGAGCCGTCGGACATCGACGCGATGATCGCCGAGCTGCCGCAGCGCGTGCAGGCGGCGGGCGGCGACCTGGGCAAGCTGGCCGTGGACGAGAAACTCATCGACGGTTTGCGAACCCGCGAGGAAATGAAGGAAATGCTGGTCGCGCGCGGCGCCCTGGACGAGGAGGAAGACACCTTCCAGCAGGTCGACATGCGCAGCTACCTGCGCCAGCAGTCGCTGACGCACCTGTCGCTGGACGGCCGCCCGCAGGTCGCGGTGGTCGTGGCCCAGGGCCCGATCACCGACGGCGAACAGGCGCCGG
>CAXAYM010000205.1:0-4749 GCA_963973175.1 uncultured Arenimonas sp. | reverse complement strand
CGGTGCGCGTGGCCGTGCACTGGGTCACCACGGCCCTGCCGCTGGTCCTGCTGACGCCCGTGCTGGCCGAGCTGCTCTACCTGCCCGGGGAACTCCTGCCGGTACTGCTGGTCTCGCTGTTGCTGGGCACGCCGCTGCTGAGCCTGCTGGGCGCGGTGGTGGCGGCCTTGACGGTCGGGATACGGCGCTCTGGTATGCTTCTGGCCCTGCTGGCGCTGCCACTTTTCCTGCCCGTACTGGTGTTCGGCGCGGGCAGCGTGATGGCCGCCGCGCAGGGCCTGCCCTGGGCCGGCGCCCTGCTGCTCATGGCCGCCGGCCTGGTCCTCGCCATCGTGCTTGCCCCGCTCGTCGCCGCCGCGGCGATCCGTATCGCCCTGACCTGAAACCGCCGCCGTGAATCCCGTCCTGCTCTGGTTCCACCAACTCGGTTCGCCCCCGACCTTCGACCGCTTCGCCGCGCGCTGGACGCCCTGGGGATTCGGCCTGGGCCTGGTGGGCATGGCGATCGGCCTCTACGGCGCACTGTTCGTGGTGCCGGCCGACTACCAGCAGGGCGACAGTTTCCGCATCCTCTACATCCACGTTCCGGCGGCCTGGATGAGCCTGTTCGTGTACGGGCTGATGGCCGTGTACGCCGCGATCGCGCTGGTCTGGCGCATCAAGCTGGCCGAGATCCTGGCCATGGCCTGCGCCCCGGTCGGCGCGCTGTTCACCGCGGTCACGCTCGCCACCGGCTCGATCTGGGGCAAGCCCATGTGGGGCACCTGGTGGGACTGGGACCCGCGCCTGACCTCGGAGCTGGTGCTGCTGTTCATGTACCTGGGCGTGATCGGCCTTTATTCGGCCATCGAGGACCGCCGCGCGGCCGCGCGCGCCGCCAGCTTCCTGGCCATCGTCGGCGTCGCGCTGCTGCCGGTCATCCGCTATTCGGTGGAGTGGTGGAACTCGCTGCACCAGGGCGCGACGATCAAGCTGTTCGGTGAATCGACGATGGATGCCTCCATGGCCTGGCCGCTGTGGGTGATGGTGTTCGCCACCAAGTTCTGGTTCGTCGGTTCGCTGCTGCAGCGGGCGCGCGCCGACAACCTCGAGCGCGAAGCCGGCAAGGACTGGGCCCGCGCCAGCGTGGAGTCCGGCCGATGAGCTACCTCGAATACGTCGTCGGCGCCTACGCCGTCTTTGCCGCCTACCTGGCCTGGGATTTCGCGGTGCCGCGCTGGCGCATCCGCCGCACCCGCCGGGCCATCGCCCTGCGCGCCCGCCGCGAGGCTGCCCGCCAAGGAAACCCCACGCCATGATGCACCCCACCCGCAAGCGCCGCCTCTGGCTGGTCCTGGGCCTGGTCGCCGCCTCGGCGGTGGCCGCGGGCCTGGTCACCCTGGCCCTGCGCGAGAACATCACCTACCTGTACACGCCCAGCCAGGTCTACAACGGCGAGGCCGCCGACCAGGCCGTGTTCCGCCTGGGCGGCATGGTCGCCAAGGACAGCCTGAAGCGCGAGGAAGGCACCCTGAAGGTCAGCTTCGGCGTCACCGACGGCGATGCCGTGATGACCGCGCATTTCGAGGGCATCCTTCCCGACCTGTTCCGCGAGAACCAGGCGGTGATCGCCACCGGCCGGCGGGTCGGCGACGAATTCCACGCCACCCAGGTGCTGGCCAAGCACGACGAGCAGTACATGCCGCGCGAAGTCGCCGAAGCCATGGGCAAGGCCCACGAAAAGCACAAGGTGGACGACAAGAAGGCCGACGACGCCGCGCCGGGAGGTTACTGAGTGCTGCCCGAACTCGGACTGGTCAGCCTGGCGCTGGCCCTGATGCTGTCGCTGGCGCTGTCGGTGCTGCCCCTGCTGGGCGCCCACCGCGGCCATGCGGCCTGGATGGCGACGGCGCGCCCGCTGGCCTACGCGCTGCTGGCGGCGGTGGCCGTGTCCTACGGGCTGCTGACCTGGGCCTTCCTGGTGCACGACTTCTCGGTCGCCTACGTGGCCCAGAACTCCAACTCGCTGCTGCCGCGGGCCTACCAGTACACCGCGGTGTGGAGCGCGCACGAAGGCTCGCTGCTGCTGTGGCTCCTGTTCCTGGTGTTCTGGACCGCGCTGGTCGCGCGCTTCTCGCGCAAGCTGCCTGCGCCGGTCGTCGCGCGCGTTCTGGCGGTGATGGGCATGGTGGCGCTGGGTTTCCTGGCCTTCACCCTGTTCACCTCCAATCCCTTCGAACGCCTGCTGCCGGCGGCGATGGAAGGCCGGGACATGAACCCGCTGCTGCAGGACCCGGGCATGATCTTCCACCCGCCCCTGCTTTACATGGGCTACGTCGGGTTCGCGGTGGCCTTCGCGTTCGCGGTGGCCGCGCTGATCGACGGCAAGGTGGACGCGCAGTGGGTGCGCTGGAGCCGGCCCTGGACCAACGTCGCCTGGGCCTTCCTGACCCTGGGCATTGCCCTGGGCAGCTTCTGGGCCTATTACGAACTGGGCTGGGGCGGCTGGTGGTTCTGGGACCCGGTCGAGAACGCCAGCTTCATGCCCTGGCTTGTCGGCGCCGCGCTGCTGCATTCGCAGGCCGTCACTGAAAAACGCGGCAGCTTCCCGGGCTGGACCCTGCTGCTGGCGATCGCGGCGTTTTCGCTGTCGCTGCTGGGCACCTTCCTGGTGCGCTCGGGCGTGCTGACCAGCGTGCATGCCTTTGCCTCGGATCCCGAGCGCGGCATGTTCATCCTGGCCTTCCTGGTGATCGTGATCGGCGGTTCGCTGCTGCTTTACGCCCTGCGTGCGCCGAAGCTCGAAACCGGCAAGCCTTTCACGGCCGCCTCGCGGGAAACCTTCCTGCTCGCCAACAACCTGCTGCTGACCGCCGCCGCGGCGATGATCCTGCTCGGCACCTTGTACCCGCTGCTGGCCGAGGCGCTCGACCTGGGCAAGATTTCGGTGGGGCCGCCCTACTTCGGCCTGCTGTTCATCCTGTTGATGGCGCCGCTGGTCGCGCTGGTGCCCTTCGGGCCGCTGACCCGCTGGCAGCGCGAAGACCTCTCGCAGCCGCTGCGCTGGCTGGCGCCCTGGGCAGCGCTGGCCCTCGTGGTGGGCGTGATCGTCTTCTTCGCCTGGCCGCATGGCACCGCCAAGACCGCCTTCGGCCTGCTCGGCGCGACCTGGATCCTCGCCGGCACCGCGCGTTTCGCCTGGCAGCGCCTTCGCTCGTCCAGCAAGGGCGCGAAATTCACCGCCGAGATGACGGGCATGCTGCTGGCGCACGCCGGCATCGGCATCTTCGTGGCCGGCGTGTTCATCACCGAATCGACCAGCATCGAGCGTGACGTCGCCGCGCGGCCGGGCCAGGCTTTCGAACTCCGTGGCTACGACTTTGCCTTCGAGGGCGTGGAAAAAGTGCAGGGCCCGAACTACCTCGCCGACCGCGGCACCGTGGTGGTGTCGCGCGACGGCCGCGAAATCGCGGTCATGCACCCGGAGAAACGGGCCTACGCCGCCGGTGGCCAGGTGATGACCGAAGCCGCGCTGCACGGCGGCCTGCACCGGGACCTCTACGTCGCGCTGGGCGAACCGCTGGACCAGAGCGGCGGCTGGGCGCTGCGTCTTTACGTCAAGCCCTGGATCCGGCTGATTTGGCTGGGTTCGCTGTTCATGGCCGCGGGTGGATTCGTGGTGGTGCTCGACCGCCGCTTCCGCCGCCCGGCCACGCCCGGAGCGCCCGCATGATCAAGCGCCTGATCCCGCTGCTGGCCTTTGCCGCGCTCGCCGTGTTGCTGGGCGTGGGCGTGATGATGAACGCCGGCAAGGACACCAGCGCGATTCCCTCGCCGCTGGTGGGAAAGATGGCGCCGGACTTCGCGCTGCCGGTGCTCGACGAGCCCGACCGCATCATCACCCGCGATGACCTGCTCGGCGAACCCTACCTGCTCAATGTCTGGGGCAGCTGGTGCCCGGCCTGCCGCGACGAGCACCCGGTGATCACCGAACTCGCCGAGTCCGGCCGCATCCGCGTGATCGGCTACGACTACAAGGACGAAGCCGATGACGCCCGCCGCTGGCTGCAGCAGTTCGGCAACCCCTACGCGCTGGTGATTACCGACGTCGAAGGCCGCGCCGCGCTCGACTGGGGCATCTACGGCGCGCCCGAGTCCTTCCTGGTCGATGCGCAGGGCCTCATCCGCTGGAAGTTCGTCGGCCCGCTGACGCCCGAGGTGGTGCAGACGCAGCTGCTGCCGGTGCTGGAGTCACTGGAATGAGGGCCTGGCTGCTGGGCCTGCTGATGGCGCTGTCGTTCGGCGCCGCAGCCTTCGAGCCCATCGAGTTCCGCGACGCCGCCGAAGAAGAAC
Organism: uncultured Arenimonas sp.; assembly: GCA_963973175.1. GTDB lineage: Bacteria > Pseudomonadota > Gammaproteobacteria > Xanthomonadales > Xanthomonadaceae > Arenimonas. Next base: position 417 of record CAXAYM010000205.1, on the reverse strand, counting down.
GCTTCCGTGAACTGGCGGCCGAGCTGCGCTGCGTGATGTGCCAGAACCAGTCGCTGGCCGACTCCAACGCCGAGATCGCCCACGACCTGCGCCTGCAGGTGCTGGAACTGATGCGCGAGGGCAAGACCGACGCCGAGATCAAGGACTACCTGGTCGCGCGTTACAGCGACTTCGTGCTCTACAACCCGCCGGTGCGCCCGGCCACCTGGCTGCTCTGGTTCGGCCCTGCCCTGCTGCTGGTCGGCGGTGCGGTCGTGGTGGTGGTCGTGGTGCGCCGCCGCGCCGCCAAGGCGCCGGCGAACACGAAACCCGACGACGGGCAGGAGTGGTGACGATGACGGTGTTCCTGCTGGCCTCCGTGGTCGTCGTACTGGTGCTGGTGGCCTTCGCCCTGCGCCCGCTCTGCACCGGCGCGCG
>CAXAYM010000204.1:0-4752 GCA_963973175.1 uncultured Arenimonas sp. | reverse complement strand
CCCTCGACCTTCGAGGACCTGATCGCGCTGGCCGCCCTCTACCGCCCCGGTCCGCTGGGCGCGGGCATGGTCGACGACTTCATCGACCGGCGCCACGGCCGCGCCGAAGTCAGCTACCCGCATCCGCTGCTTGAGCCGATCCTCAAGCCCACCTACGGCGTGATCGTCTACCAGGAACAGGTGATGCAGATCGCCCAGGTCCTGGCCGGTTATTCGCTGGGCGGCGCCGACCTGCTGCGCCGCGCGATGGGCAAGAAGAAGCCCGAGGAGATGGCCAAGGAGCGCGTCAAGTTCGAGGCCGGCGCGGCCGAGCGCGGCATCGCCGCCGACAATGCCACGGCCATCTTCGACCTGATGGAGAAGTTCGCCGACTACGGCTTCAACAAGTCGCATTCGGCGGCCTATGCGCTGGTGGCCTACCAGACGGCCTGGCTCAAGGCGCACTACCCCTCCGAGTTCATGGCCGCGACGATGTCCTCGGACATGGACAACACCGACAAGGTGGTCACGTTCCTGGACGAGGCGCGCGAGATCGGCCTGGCCGTGCTGCCACCGGACGTGAATTCGTCCGACTACATGTTCGTCGCGCTGGACGCGAAGACGGTGCGCTACGGACTGGGCGCGGTGAAGGGCGTCGGCCGCGGCGCCTGCGAGGCCATCGTCGAGGCGCGCAAGGCCGGCGGCGAATTCCGCGACCTTCTGGATTTTTGCCAGCGCGTGGACAGCGGCCGGCTCAACCGTCGCGTGCTCGAGGCGCTGGTCAACGCCGGCGCACTCGACGCCATCGGCGCCAACCGGCCCTCGCTGCTGCTGCAGATCCCCGAGGCGATGAAGGCCACCGAGCAACTCGCGCGCGAGCGCGAGGCCGGCCAGGTCTCGCTGTTCGGCGGCGGCGGCGATGCCCCGGCGATCCACATCGAACTGCCCGAAGCCCCGGACTGGCCCCTCGAAACCAAGCTGCTCGGCGAGCGCGAAACCCTGGGCCACTACCTGAGCGGCCATCCGCTGGACCCCTGGCGCGAGGAACTGCAGTCCCTGGTCGGCGCCAGCCTGGCCGACCTCGATGCGATCTGGTCGGCCAAGAAGGACCGCCGCGGCGAAGCCTCCGTGGTGCTGGCCGGCCTGGTCGGCGCGGTGCGCAAGCGCGGCGACACCATGGCCTTCGCGCGTATCGAAGACGGCCGCGGCCAGCTCGAGGTCGCCTTCTTCCGCGAAGCCTTTGCCGAGTCGGGCCACCTGCTCTCGCGTGACCGCATCCTGCTGGTCGAAGGCAACCTGGCCGAGGACCAGTTCAGCGGCGGGTTCGTGCTACGGGCCCGCCAGTGCTGGGATTTCCACGCCCTGTGCGCCGAACATGCCCGCCGCCTGTCGATCACCGTGGACCTGCGCGCCCGGGGCGCCTGGGAGCGGCTGGAGGCCGCCCTGGCCGGTTTCCGCCCCGGCGCCACGCCGCTGCGCCTGGACCTGCTGAGCCCGCGCAAGGCCCGGGGCAGCCTCGACGTGAACGGCGCCCTCGGCGTGCGCACCGAACCGGGCCTGCTCAGCCAGCTGCGCGCCCTGCCCGGCGTCAGCCAGGTCAGCCTGGCCCTGCACCGCCCCTGGCAGCAGGGTGGCTGAGGGGCCGCCCGGACCGGTAGAATCGCGCTCCTGAGTATTTGCTCCAGGCAGCCGAATGAACCCCAACTTCCTCGATTTCGAACAACCGATCGCCGAACTGGAAGCCAAGATCCAGGAACTGCGCAAGGCCAGCACCGGCCCGGCGGTGAACATCGAGACCGAGGTCAACGGCCTGCAGGACAAGCTGCGCGCGCGCACGGCCGAGATCTTCAAGTCGCTCACGCCCTGGCAGATCTCGCAGCTGGCCCGCCACCCGCAGCGGCCCTACACCAACGACTACATCGGCCTGATGTTCGATGAGTTCCACGAGCTCGCCGGCGATCGCGCCTTCGCCGATGACGCCGCCATCGTGGGGGGCCTGGCCCGTCTCGATGGCCGGTCGGTGATGGTGATCGGCCACCAGAAGGGTCGTGACACCAAGGCCAAGATCCGCCGCAACTTCGGCATGCCGCGGCCCGAGGGCTACCGCAAGGCCCTGCGCCTGATGAAGATGGCCGAACGTTTCCGCCTGCCCCTGCTCACCTTCATCGACACCCCGGGCGCCTATCCCGGCGTCGGCGCCGAGGAGCGCGGCCAGTCCGAAGCCATCGCCCGCAACCTGCTCGAGATGGCCGAACTGCGCATCCCGGTCATCTGCACCGTCATCGGCGAGGGCGGCTCCGGCGGTGCCCTGGCGATCGGCGTCGGCGACCGCACGCTGATGCTCGAGTACAGCACCTATTCGGTGATCTCCCCCGAAGGCTGCGCCTCGATCCTGTGGAAATCCGCCGACAAGGCCCGCGACGCCGCCGAGGCCCTGGGCCTGACCGCCGTGCGCCTGCTCGAACACGGCCTGATCGACCAGGTGGTGCCCGAACCCCTGGGCGGCGCCCACCGCGATCCGGCCGCGATGGCGGCCACGCTCAAGCAGCAGATCCAGATGGACCTGGCCGCGCTGGACCAGCTCGAAACCAGCGACCTGCTCGAACAGCGTTACCAGCGCCTGCGCCGCTACGGCGCCTACGAGGCGGCCTGAGCCCGGGGCCCTCGCGCCCCGTCCCGCCATGGCCTTCGCCCTGCCCCCGGTTCCGCGCGACGGCCCGCTGCTGGTGGCCTGCAGCGGCGGACTGGATTCGACCGTGCTGCTGCACCGCCTGGCCGGGGAACCGGCGCTGCGCGCGCACGGCCTACGCGCCGTGCACGTGGACCACGGCCTGCACCCGCAGTCGGGCGCCTGGGCTGACGCTTGCGTCGCGACCTGCCGCCAGCTGGGCATCGACCTGCAGGTCCACCGCGTCAGCGTGGTCGAAGCCGGCCAGGGCCTGGAAGCCGCCGCGCGGGCGGCGCGCCATGAGGCCTTTGCGCAGGCGATGATCCCCGGCGAGCTCCTGGTCACCGCGCACCACCGCGACGACCAGGCCGAAACCGTGCTGCTTCGCCTGCTGCGCGGCGCCGGCGACGGCCTGGCCGCGATGCGGCCGCTGCGCCCCTTCGCCGGCGGCTGGCTGTGGCGGCCGCTGCTGGACCTGCCGCGCGCCACCCTGCAGGCCTATGCGCGCGATCATCAGTTGCACTGGCTGGAAGACCCTTCGAACCAGTCCGACCGCCACGACCGCAATTTCCTCCGCCACCATGTCCTGCCGCGCCTGGCCGAACGCTGGCCGCAGGCCGGCCAGTCGCTGGCCCGCAGCGCGCAGTTGCTGGCGCAGCAGGCCGACCTGCTGGCCGGCGAAGACCGGCGCCGCCTGGCCGGGGTCCAGGGCCTGGATCCGGCGACGCTGTCGCTGCCGTCGCTGCTGCAGGAGCCGCCGTCCTGGCGCGCGCGGCTGCTGCGCGCCTGGACCGCCGGCCTCGGCCTTCCACCGCTCCCGGGCGACGCCGTCGCGACCATGGAAGCCCACCTGCTGGCGGTCCGCGCCGACGCCGAGGCCTGTTTCGCCTGGTCGGGCGCCGTGGTCCGGCGCTGGCGCGACCTGCTGCACGCGGGCCTGGAGCGGGCGCCCCTGGACGGCAACTTCAGCGTGCAATGGTCCGGCCTCGAACCGCTGGCGCTGCCCACGGGCGACCAACTTCGGCTCGAACCCGCCCAGGCCTTCGACATCCCGCTGCGCGTGCATGCCCGCCAGGGGGGCGAACGCCTGAAGCTGCCGGGCCGCAGCCACCACACCACGCTCAAGCACGCGCTGCAGGACCTGGGCGTCCCGCCCTGGGAACGCTGCCGACTGCCCCTGCTGAGCCACCCCGACGGCAGCCTGCTTGCCGCCGGCGACCTGCTGGTCGCGGGTGAATTCCAGGACTGGCTGGCCGCCCGGGGAACCCGCCTGCGATGGACGGTCGGCGCCGGAAACCTCTCCGCGCCCCGTTGACCACCCGCCGGCGAGCGCCCAAACTTCACGACATGGCCGCCAAGACCCCCGCACCGCCGCCGTCGCCCGTCGCGCAGTTCGAAAGCTCCCTCGACGAGCTCGAACAGCTGGTCCAGAAGATGGAAAAGGGCGAGATGTCGCTCGACGAATCCTTGGCCGCCTACGAGCGCGGCGTCAGCCTCTACCGGCAGTGCCAGGGGGCGCTTGAGCAGGCCGAACTGCGCGTGCGCCTGCTGACCGACCCGGCCGAACCCGACAGCGCCCAGCCTTTCCAGCCCGATGCCGGCTGACCCGCGCCTGGCGCGCTGGCTGCAGCGCGTCGAGGCCCGAATCGAAACCACGCTGCCTGCAACCGACGCGGCCCCCCAAGGCCTGCATCGCGCGATGCGCCACGCCGTTCTCGGCGGCGGCAAGCGCCTGCGGCCGATGCTGGTTTATGCCGCCGGCGCGGCCGTGCAGGCCGACGAAGACCTGCTCGACGCACCCGCCGCCGCGGTCGAGCTGGTGCACGCGTTTTCACTGGTGCACGACGACCTGCCGGCCATGGACGACGACGACCTGCGCCGCGGCCGCCCGACCGTGCACGTGGCCTACGACGAAGCCACCGCCATCCTCGCCGGCGATGCGCTGCAGGCCCAGGCCTTCAGCCTGCTCGCCGAAGAGACCCGCGCGCCGCATGCGCTGCGCGTGGCCTGGCTGGCGACGCTGGCGAACGCCACCGGCGCCGCCGGCATGTGCGGCGGCCAGGCCCTGGACATGGCGGGCACCGGCGCCTCGCTGACGCTGGACG
>CAXAYM010000203.1:0-4768 GCA_963973175.1 uncultured Arenimonas sp. | reverse complement strand
TTGCCGCCGAACTGGCCCTGCGCGAGGCCCAGGCCTCCTCCGCGGCCGTGCGCCAGCGCGCACAGGAATTGGAGCTGAGGGTGCTGCGGCTGCGCCTGTCCCAGCACGAGCCGCGCCTGAACTGGCTGCAGGAGCGCATCCGCGACCAGTCCCGGGCCGCCCTGCAGGCCCTGGTCGAGGACATGGACCGCCGGGCCGACGCGCTTCCGCCGGACGATCCGGTGCTGGGCCAGGCCGCGGCCACCAACCTGGCCCTGGCCGGCGACCTGCTGGCCGCCAACGAGCAGCTGGCGGACTACCGGGCCCGGCTGGCCGACGGGGAACTGGAGCTGGCGGCCGTGCGCGCGGCGCTGCGCGATACCCGTGTCCGGCTCGAACTGGGCGGAAGCAGTGAGCAGGTCGGCACCTGGCTGTGGGCGGTGATGCGGCGGCTGGAATATCCCGACGTGCTCGAAGCGCGGCTGGCCGACACCCGGCAGGCCCTCGCCGATGCGCGCCTGCGCCTGATCGCGCTCGACGAACGCCAGCGCGAACTGGCCGACGTCCCGGCCCAGGCCCGGGAACTGCGCGCCGCGGCCGCCGACACCGAAGAGGGTGCCGACGAACCCGCCCGCCCGGGCACCGATTCCCTGGAAGCCTGGCTCGATGCCCGCCAGGACCTGGCCGCCCGCCTCGAACCCATGCTCTGGCGCCAGGTCGCCACCCTCGAACAGCACGAACGGGTCCTGCAGGCCCTGCTCCAGGGCGTGCGCGACCTGCGCCAGCTGCTGGACCGCCACCTGCTCTGGATCCGCAGCCATGCGCCGGTCGACCTGGCCTGGTTCGGTCGCTGGCCGGCGGCGGTCGCCGACCTCGCCAAACCCTCGCGCTTCGCCACGACGGCCCGGCTGCTGGCCGAGTCCCTGGCCGCGCGGCCGCTGCCTTTTGTCCTGGCTGCCGGGATCCTGTTCGCGCTGGCCTGGCTGCGCCGCCGCGCCCGGGTTCACCTGGCGGCCCTGGGCCAGCGCCTGCGCGACGTGCGCAAGGACCGCTACCTGCGCACCGTCGCCGCCCTGGCCTGGACGGTGGTGGCGGCGCTGCCACTGGCCGCCGCGCTGTGGCTCGGCGGCGAGTTGCTCCAGGGCGTCGGCGAGCGCGGCAAATACAGCGACTCCCTCGGCCAGGCCCTGCAGGCCCTGGCCCTGCCGGCGATCACGCTGTCCTTCCTGGCCTGGCTGGTGCGCGAGCGGGGCCTGGCGCATGCCCACTTCCGCTGGACGCGCCAGCGCCGTGACGCGCTGCGGACCTGGCTGCCCTGGCTGCAGGCGGTGCTGCTGCCGCTGTACTTCATCGTGGCCCTGGGCTTCATCCGCAACCAGGACCTGGCCATCGAAGTGTCATCGCGCATCGGCGTGGTGGCCGCCGGCGTGTTTTCGGCGGCCGCGCTGGCCTGGCTGCTGGCGCCCGACCGGCTCTGGCACGGGCGCGGCGCGCTGCCACGGCCCTCGACACTGCGCCGGGTGCTGCGCGTGGCGTTGCCCCTGGCGCTGGTGGCCATCGCGGTGCTCGCCCTGCAGGGTTACGTCTACTCCGCCGCGATCGTCTTCAATGCGCAGTTCGCCAGCGTTGGCGTGGTGATCGCGGTGGGCGTGCTGCATGGGCTGCTGGCGCGCTGGTTCGCGCTGGGCGAACGGCGGCTGGCGCTGCGGCGGCTGGACCAGAAGCGCGAAGCCGAAGCCCAGGCGCTCGCCGACGGCGGTGCGCCGGATGAAAACGGCGGCGAAGCGATCCCGGTGGACCTGGACGAAGACCTGGCCCTGGACAAGGTCAACGAACAGACCCGGCGCCTGCTGCGCGCGGTGAAGCTGGTGCTGCTGGTCGCCGGCCTGGCCTGGGTGTGGGCGGACGTGCTCCCGGCCTTCGCGCGCCTGGACGAGATCGTGCTCTGGTCGATCACCCAGGCGGCCCCCGACGGCGGCGACACGATGCTGCCGATCACCCTGATGGCGGCGTTGCTGGGCGTGCTCGCGCTGGCGCTGACCTTCGTCGCCGCCCGCAACCTGCCCGGCCTGCTGGAGATCGGCCTGCTGTCGAAGGTGAACATGGACGCGGCCTCGCGTTACGCCGTAACCAGCGTGTCGCGCTACGCGATCGTGATGATCGGCATCGTCGTCGGCCTGGGCCTGCTTGGCCTGCGCTGGGGCCAGCTGCAGTGGCTGGCGGCGGCGCTGACGGTGGGCCTGGGTTTTGGCCTGCAGGAGATCTTCGCCAATTTCGTCTCCGGCCTGATCCTGCTGTTCGAGCGGCCGTTCCGGGTCGGCGACGTGATCACGGTGAACAACCTCGATGGCACCGTCACCCGCATCCGCACCCGCGCGACGACGATCCTGGACTTCGACAACAAGGAAATCGTTGTCCCGAACAAGGCCTTCATCACCGGCCAGCTGGTGAACTGGACCCTGACCGACGAAACCACGCGCATCGTGGTCAAGGTGGGCGTGGACTACGGCACCGATCCGGCCCTGGTGCATCGCCTGCTGATGCAGGCCGCCACGGAGAATTCCCGCGTGCTCGAGACACCGGCGCCGCGCAGCTGGCTGCTGGAGTTCGGCGCGAACTCGCTGGACTTCGAGCTGCGGGTCTTCGTGGGCGGCATGCTCGACCGGCTGGCGGTGCGAAACGAAATCAACGTGCGTCTGGTCGAACTGTTCGCCGAGAACGGCGTCGGCTTCGCCTTCCCGCAGCTGGACGTGCACGTGCGCGATTTGCCCGAACCGAAGCCGCCGCAGACGCCGACCTGAACGCGGGTTCATCCGCGGGCCCCTTGTGGCGCGGGTGGGCCGCCTCCATACCGGTGGGGAGGGTGACGCCGCCGGTTCCGGCAGGCATCATCGACCTCATGTACGGGGCCGCGGCCCCTCCCTGGAGCGTGTGATGTCCCCCGATTTCCTTGACTGGCTGGCGCGTGGTTTCACGCAGGCCAGCTTCTGGCAGATGGCTGCTTATTTCCTGGTGGTGACCCAGCTCACCATCATGACGACCACCCTGTACCTGCACCGCAGCGCGGCCCATCGTGGCGTCGACTTCCATCCGGTGCTGACCCATTTCTTCCGCTTCTGGGCCTGGCTGACCACCGCCATGGTCACCAAGGAGTGGACGGCGGTGCACCGCAAGCACCACGCCAAGTGCGAGACCGCCGAGGATCCGCACAGCCCGCGTTTCCAGGGCATCCACCAGGTGCTCTGGCGCGGCGTCGAGCTCTACCAGGAAGCGCGCCTGGACAAGGACATGCTCGAGAAGTACGGCAAGGGTTCCCCCGACGACTGGATCGAACGCAAGCTCTACACGCGTGCGCCGTCGCTGGGCCCGAGCCTGATGCTGTTCATCAACCTGGCGCTGTTTGGCATCCCGGGCATCGCGATCTGGGCGCTGCAGATGGCCTGGATCCCGTTCTGGGCCGCCGGCGTCATCAATGGCCTGGGCCACTGGTGGGGCTACCGCAACTTCGACACCGCCGACACCGCGACCAACCTCACCCCGTGGGCGTTCTGGGTGGGCGGCGAGGAGCTGCACAACAACCACCATGCTTTCCCGAGCTCGGCCAAGTTCGCGCTGCGCAAGTACGAATTCGACATTGGCTGGACCGTCATCCGCGGCCTGCAGGCCGTCGGCCTGGCCAAGGTGCTGCGCGTGGCGCCGGAGCTGGACGTGCGCCCGAACATCCAGGTGCCCGACGCCGACACGATGCGCGCGATGATGGCGCACCGCTGGCAGGTGGCCACCGACTACTACAAGCTGGTGCTCAAGCCGCACCTGCAGGCCGAAGCCGCGGACCTTCCGGGCCGACTGCGCCGCGCGTTCCGCAGCGACGGCAAGTGGCTGAGCGAGGAAAAGCGCGAGCGCTTCAACGCCTGGATCGCCGAACGTCCCAACACCCAGCGCCTGCTCGAGTTCCGCCAGCGCCTGCTGGCGATCTACGAGCTGCGCAGCGCCGAAGCCGAAGCCAAGATGCTCGCCCTGCGCGCCTGGTGCGCCGAGGCCGAAGCCTCCGGCATCCGCCAGCTCGAGGAGTTCTCGCAGCGCCTGAAGGGTTATTCGATGGTGCCGGCGCGCGCCTGAGTCGATTTCTTACCCGTGTGACCGGCAGGGCCCGCTTCGGCGGGCCCTGCTTTTTCGCGGCCGGGGATTGGCTTATCGTGCCTGCACGCAGCCGCGTGAGGATCCAAGCCATGGCCCGGGTGGTGGTTGCCCCCGCACTGTCTCGCCGCCTGCCCGGGCAAGGGGATGACCGGGAGCTGGTGCTGGACCTGCCCGGCGACACCGTCGCCGACGTACTCGAGGCGCTGTTCGCCCGGTACCCGCCGCTTCGCGGCTACGTCCTGGACGAACACGGCGCACCGCGCCGGCACATCGCCCTGTTCATCGACGGCGACGCGCTGCAGCCGAAGAACGAAGCACATTTTGAAGTACATTCAAAAAATCACGATATGAAACATCAAGCAGAAAAATTTGACCTCGCGATTAAAAACGCGAGGTTACTTGATACATTAAATCTTAGATTGTTAATTACTAATCTTACTAACATTTTAAATGAGAGGGATAAAAATGAGCAACTTTAATTGGTGCCATGGACCAAAGTGCCATGAAGAACATACTGTTGATAGAGTGCGAGGTGTTAAAGGCTCAAAGGTTTTGAGAACTCGTAAGGTGCCACAGAATAAATGGAACGAGGGTACAAAGTGGAGATATTTTTGCAGTAGAGGTTGCATGGAACAATTCGTGCATTTTA
>CAXAYM010000202.1:0-4783 GCA_963973175.1 uncultured Arenimonas sp. | reverse complement strand
AGCGTGACATAGGCATAGATGCCCTGACCCTTGATGTCGTGGGGTGCGCCCACGACGGCGGCCTCGGCGACCTTGGGATGGGCGACCAGGGCTGATTCGACCTCGGCCGTGCCCATGCGGTGGCCGGAAACGTTGATCACGTCGTCGACCCGGCCGGTGATCCAGTAGTAGCCATCGGCATCGCAGCGGCAGCCATCACCGGTGAAGTACAGGCCCGGATAGGTCTTGAAGTAGGTGTCGATGAAACGCTGGTGGTCGCCGTACACCGTGCGCATCTGACCTGGCCAGGAATCCTTGAGCACCAGGTTGCCTTCGGTGGCCCCGTGCAGCTCGCGGCCCTCGGCGTCCACCAGCGCCGGCTGCACGCCGAAGAAGGGCAGCGTCGCGGAACCGGGCTTGGTCGGGATGGCACCCGGCAGGGGCGAGATGAGGATGCCGCCGGTTTCGGTCTGCCACCAGGTGTCGACGATGGGGCAGCGCTCTTCGCCGACGACGCGGTTGTACCACTCCCAGGCCTCGGGGTTGATCGGCTCGCCGACCGTTCCGAGCAGGCGGATGGACTTGCGCGAGTGTTTTTTCACCGGGCCGTCGCCCTCGCGCATCAGCGCGCGGATGGCGGTGGGCGCCGTGTAGAAGATCGTCACCTGGTGGCGGTCGCAGACTTCCCAGAAACGGCCCGGGTCGGGATAGGTCGGCACGCCCTCGAACATCACCGAGGTGGCGCCATTGGCCAGCGGCCCGTAGACCACGTAGCTGTGGCCGGTGACCCAGCCGACGTCGGCCGTGCACCAGAAGACGTCGTTCTCCTTGAGGTCGAACACGCATTCATGGGTGTAGCTGGCCCACACCAGGTAACCGCCGCTGGTGTGCAGCACGCCCTTGGGCTTGCCCGTGCTGCCCGATGTGTAAAGGATGAACAGCGGGTCCTCGGCGTTCATCGGCCTGGCGTCGTGCGTGGCCGGCTGGGCATCGACCACGGCGTCGTACCAGCGGTCGCGGGGCATCTGCATGGGCACGCCGCCGCCGGTATGGCGAACCACCAGCACGGTTTCGACGCTGTTGGTGCCGGGCTTGCCCAGGGCCTCGTCGACATTGGCCTTGAGCGGGATCGCCTTGCCGCCGCGCAGCCCCTCGTCGGCCGTGATCACCAGCTTGCTGGCGCAGTCGGCGATGCGGTTGGCGATCGAATCCGGGGAGAAACCGCCGAAGACCACCGAATGGATCGCGCCGATGCGTGCGCAGGCCAGCATCGCCACCGCGGCTTCCGGGATCATTGGCAGGTAGATGGTGATGCGGTCGCCCTTCACCACGCCCAACGCCTCGAGCGCATTGGCGAGTTTGCAGACCGCGGCATGCAGCTCGCGGTACGTGATGCGGCGCGGCGCGGCCTTGGGATCGTCGGGCTCCCAGATGATCGCGACCTTGTCGCCGCGCTCTGCCAGGTGGCGGTCGAGGCAGTTGGCGGCCACATTGAGTTCGCCGTCGGCGAACCAGCGGATGTGGAAGTCCTTGAGGTCGAAGCTGGTGTCCTTGGCCTGGGAGAAGGGTTTGCTCCACTGCAGGCGCTGGCCGTGACGGCGCCAGTAGGACTCGGGGTCACGCACGGAATTGGCGTAACCGCGCTCGTAGTCGTCGCGGCGCAGGGTGGCGGCGGCTTCGAAGGCCGGGGGGACGGGAACGGTTCGCTCGGACATGGGGGCTCCTGCGGCGCGCGGCCACGGTGGTTCTTCAACAAGATTACTCGCCTGCCGGCCATTCTGGGCCAGCCCCGCATGCGCCCAATTAGACCTTGGTCTAAGCAAGGCCGGTTTTAGACCAATGGCGAATGGCCGGCCCCGGCGCGCCGCCACAGACTCGGCCGGCCATTGGGGCCAAACGTTCGGATTTCCGGGAGGGGAAAGATGAACCGACACACACGTTACGCGCGTTCCGCGCTGGCGCTCGCCGTCTTGCTGGCGGTGGCCGCCCCGGGACAGGTGCTGGCGCAGGACGCCGGCGCGCAGGATCTTGAAGCCCGCATCGCCCAGCTCGAGCAGATGGTGCAAGGCCTGAAGGCCGAACTCGATGCGCAGAAAGCCGCCGAAGCCGCCAAGCCGGCGCCACCGGCCCAGCCGATCCAGGCCGGCACGATCATGCCCGCCGCCAACCCGGGCACGCGCTTCAGCTTCGGCGGTTTCATCAAGTTCGACTCTATGTACACCGACACCAGCGACGGCGAGATCCCGGACAGTTCCACCGGCCGCCTGTTCTACGTGCCCAGCACGATCCCGGTGGGCGGCGTCGACGAGGACGGCGCCGACCTGGATTCGCACATCCAGTTCTCGCGCCTGTGGTTCGGCGCCGACACCGACCTGGACGGGCACAAGCTCAAGGCCTACCTGGAAATGGACCTGTTCGGCGGCGCGCTCGGAAACGAGGTCGCCACCAACACCTACGGCGTGACCATCCGCCACGCCTACGTCAGCTGGGACAAGTGGCTGGCCGGCCCGACCTGGTCGAACTTCCAGGACGCGGGCGCCCTGCCCGACGCCGTGGACTTCGTCGGTCCGACCGAAGGCACGATCTTCGTCCGCCAGGCCCAGCTGCGCTACACCAGCGGCCCCTGGTCGTTCTCGCTGGAGAACCCGGAAACCACCTACGCCGCGCACCTGACCGGCGCCCGCGGCGCCAGCGACGACAACTCCGTGCCCGACGTGACGCTGCGCTACATGCACAAGGGCAGCTGGGGCCACTTCACGGTCGCCGGGCTGGCTCGCCAGCTCAAGTACGAAACCGCGTCCAGCAGCGAAAGCGAAAGCGCCTTCGCGCTCAGCGTCTCGGGCAAGTGGAACGTCGGCGCCAACGACGACATCCGCTACATGATCAGCGGCGGCAGCGGCCTGGGTCGCTACCTCGCCTTCGGCCTGGGTCCGGATGCGATGACGGCGGCCGACGGCTCGCTCGAGGCGCTGGACGGCTACGGCGGTTTCGTCGCCTGGCGCCATGCCTTCAGCCCCAAACTGCGCGGCAACCTGTTCTATTCGATGGCGCAGTTCGACAACGACCCGCTGCTGACGGGCCTGGCGCTGACCGAATCGGCCCGGTCCTTCCACGCCAACCTCATCTACTCGCCGCTGCCCAAGATCGACATCGGCGCCGAGCTGATCTGGGGCAACCGTGAACTCGAGAGCGGTGCCGACGGCGACCTGCGCCGCCTGCACATGCACGTCAAATACAGCTTCTGACCCTGCGCCGGGAGGCATAGACCATGAGCAATCCCGTTACCGAAGAACGGCGCAAGGAGTACTGGCGCCGCACCCTCCGGGTCACGGCAATCCTGCTGTCGATCTGGTTCGTCGTCACCTACGTGGTGATCTTTTTCGCGGTTGAACTGAATCAGTTCACTTTCCTGGGTTTCCCGTTCGCCTTCTACATGGGCGCGCAGGGGGCCTTGATCGTTTACGTGGCGCTGATCGTCTTCTATGCCTGGTACATGAACCGGCTGGATCGCGAGTTCGGCGTGGCCGAGGAGGGCTGACCCATGTCCGGAGACTTCGTAAGCAGGCTTCCCAAGATCTATGGCATGTACACGGGCGGCTTCCTGCTCTTCGTCATCGCGCTCGCGATCGGCGAACAGATGGGCATGCCCAATGCCTGGATCGGCTATGTATTCATGGCGGCGACCATCGGCCTGTACGCGATGATCGGCATCATGAGCCGCACGGCGGAGACCGACGAGTACTACGTCGCCGGTCGCCGCGTTCCCGCCCTGTACAACGGCATGGCCACGGGCGCGGACTGGATGTCGGCGGCCAGCTTCATCGGCATGGCCGGCACCCTGTACGCCCAGGGTTACGACGGCCTGGCCTTCGTGATGGGCTGGACCGGCGGCTACGTGCTGGTGGCGCTGTTCCTGGCGCCCTACCTGCGCAAGTTCGGCCAGTACACCATCCCGGACTTCCTGGGAACGCGCTACGGCGGCAACCTGCCGCGCACCATCGGCATCGTCTGCGCGATCACGGCCAGCTTCACCTATGTGATCGCCCAGATCTACGGCGCCGGCATCATCACCAGTCGCTTCCTGGGCATCGACCTGGCGACGGGCGTCTGGGTGGGCCTGATCGGCGTGCTGGTGTGCTCGCTGCTGGGCGGCATGCGCGCGGTCACCTGGACCCAGGTGGCGCAGTACATCGTGCTGATCATCGCCTACCTGGTGCCCGTGGTCTGGCTGTCGATCAAGGTCACCGGCAACCCGGTGCCGCAGCTGGCCTACGGCGAGGTGCTGCAGCAGATCAGCGTGCTCGAGCAGCAGCTGGGCGTCACCGCGGGGCATTCCACGCCCTTCGTGAAGAACGACATCGTCAACTTCATGGCGCTCACTTTCTGCCTGATGGTGGGCACGGCCGCGCTTCCGCACATCCTGATGCGCTTCTTCACCACGCCGAGCGTCAAGGAAGCCCGCAAGTCGGTGGGCTGGTCGCTGTTCTTCATCTTCCTGCTGTACTTCACGGCGCCGGCCTACGCGGCGTTCGCGAAGCTGGAGGTCTATTCCAACGTGATCGGGCAATCCATCGCCACGCTCCCGGCCTGGGTGGCCTCGTGGACGCAGGTGGGGCTGGTGTCGGTGTGTGATGCGACCAACGCCGCGGCGACCATCAAGGGCTGCGTGGCCAACGGCAACGGCGACGGCATCCTGCAGCTGGCCGAGCTGATGCTCAACGCCGACGCGATCGTGCTGGCGACGCCGGAAATCGCCGGCCTCCCCTACGTCGTCGCCGGCCTGGTGGCCGCCGGCGGCCCTTGA
>CAXAYM010000201.1:0-4794 GCA_963973175.1 uncultured Arenimonas sp. | reverse complement strand
TGATTCGGCTTCGGTCAGCGCGTCCAGAATGGCGTCGCGCTGGCCTTCCAGCGTACTCAGGGCGATGTAGGCCTGGCGATGCAGGTGCCGCGCCCAGACCACGCCCAGGGCGCTGGCGATCACCGCCAGGGCCAGCACGAACAGGGCGAAGTGGCGCAGGCTCATGCGTCCACCGCCGTCACCGCGAGCTTTTCGGCGACCCGCAGCACGGCGCTGCGTGCACGCGGGTTGTCCTTCACTTCCTGCGGCGTCGCGCGCAGGGCGCCGCCGAGATCGCGCAGGTCCGGCGTGAACGGCTGTTCCACCGGCATGCGGCGGTTTCCCGGCGGCGCCTTGGCGTGCCGGTTGATGAACTGCTTGACGATGCGGTCTTCGAGCGAATGGAAGCTGATCACCGCCAGCCGGCCACCGGGCTTGAGCACCTTCAGCGCCGCATCCAGGCCCGCCTCGAGGTCCTCGAGCTCACGGTTGATGAAGATGCGGATCGCCTGGAAGCTGCGGGTGGCCGGATGGATCTTGCCGTCGCCACGGCCGACCACCGAGGCGATCAGGTCGGCCAGCTGGCCCGTGCGCAGCAGGGGCTGTTCGTCGCGGCGGGCGACGATGGTGCGGGCGATCTTGCGGCTGAGCTTCTCCTCGCCGTAGGTCCACAGCACGTCGGCGATCTCGCGTTCGTCGGCGCGCGCCAGCCAGTTGGCGGCGCTTTCTCCCGCGTCCGGGTCCATGCGCATGTCCAGCGGGCCATCCTTGCCGAAGCTGAAGCCCCGCTCGGCGACGTCGAGCTGCGGCGAGGACACACCCAGGTCGAACAGCACGCCGTCCAGGCCGGCCGCGGCCTCGTCCCATTCGGCCAGGCCAGCGAAGGAGCCGCGTCGGGCGGCGACCCGCCCGTCCGCGCCGAAAAGCGCGTGCGCGGTGGCGATCGCTTCAGGATCCTTGTCCATCACCAACAGCCGTCCATCCGGCCCCAGCCGGTCAAGCACGCCGCGCGCATGGCCCCCTCGCCCGAACGTGCCATCCAGATACCTGCCATCCCTGCGCACCTGCAGGCCGTCCATGACCTGCGCCCACATCACCGGGAGATGGCTGGGCTGCGTTCCAGGACGCATCCCGGCCACGCCCGTCACAGCCTCAGGTCGAGCATGTCCTCGCTGATCTCGTCTTCACCGATGGTTTGACGGATCTGCGCGAGGTGCGCCTGCTCGCTCCACAATTCGAATTTGCCGCCCATGCCCAGCAGCACCGCCTTCTTCTCCAGACCGGCCGCGTTGCGGTGGCTGGCGGGCAGCGTCACCCGGCCGTTGCCGTCGGGCTCGACCACGGTGGCGGCGCCGACGAGCTTGAGCTGCAGGTTGCGGTGCACGCGCTTGGCGTTGGGCAGGGCGTTGACCTGGTCGCGGACCTTTTCCCAGGTCGCTTCCGGGTAGAGCCACAGGCAGCCGGCTTCATAGGGGTTGTAGGTCACGACCAGGCGATTGCCGCAGGCGCGCGCGACCTGGTCGCGGTAGGCCGTCGGAATGGCCAGCCGCCCCTTGTCATCGATCGTGATCGCCGTTTCGCCCTGGAACATCGTGTCGGATCCGCCCTCGCCTGCTATCAACCCACCAAAAACCACAAAAAGCCCGGAATCCCCTCAGATGCCCACGTTAGACCTGCCCCTATGGGGTGTCAAGGACATTTCGGGGCTAATTTCGCCAAGCGGATCAACGCCTTGCGCGAAACTTGAGAGTCTTGTTTAAGAACCATTCGGCAACTGTTGTTTCACATGGATTTGATCCAAACCCGTGAAACCGGTCGCGGAAAGGCCGGGCAGCGGCCAGGGCGGCCGGCCGGGCGCCCCGGACGGGGCGATTGCGCGGATGGACAGGACGAGGAAGTGGCGGAGCCGGCCATTAAGCCGGGTTCTGTCGTGGACAGTCATTCCTCTGGGACCTGCGTCACCGCAGGCCTCAAGCAACCAACCCGGGTGCGGCACGAGCCATGCCATCGCACCCCTATTTGGTCTTGCTCCAGGTGGGGTTTGCCGTGCCCCGCGGCGTTGTCCCCGCGGGCGGTGGGCTTTTACCCCACCGTTTCACCCTTGCCACGCACCCTTGCGGGCCGTTCGGCGGTTTGTTTTCTGTTGCACTTTCCGTCGGCTCACGCCGCCCAGGCGTTACCTGGCACCCTGCTCTGTGGAGCCCGGACTTTCCTCGGCGCATTGCTGCGACGCGACTGCCTCGGCCGACTCCGCCGGGGCGGATTGTCGCACAGCGGCCCGCTTCATTCGCCGCCGCCGTAAAGGGCCTTCCGCGGCGCGCCGCTCAGGTCGGCGGCGAGTTTGGCCGCCAGCGACGGCTTGAGGTGTTCGCTCAGGCGGGCATAAATGCGCTGGCCTTCGATCAGCCTGGCCTCGCCGTCGTCCTCGCAGCCACGCACGACCAGCACGAATTCGCCCTTGCGCTGGTTTTCATCGGCCGCCACCTTGCCGACGATCGCCCCCAGGGTCTCGCCCAGCACGGTTTCGAAAAGTTTGGTGAGCTCGCGCGCCAGCACCGCCTCGCGTTCGGGTCCGAAGATCGCCACCAGGTCGGTGAGGCATTCCTCAATGCGGTGTGAGCTTTCGTAGAACACCAGCGTGCGGGGTTCCCGCGCCAGCGCGGTGAGTCGTTCGCGACGCCCGGAACCCTTGGCCGGCAGGAATCCCTCGAAACAGAAGCGGTCGCTGGGCAAGCCCGCCACCGACAGCGCCGCGATGGCGGCGCAGGGCCCCGGCAGCGGGATCACGCGCAGGCCGGCCGCGCGCACCTCGCGCACCAGCCGGTAGCCCGGATCGCTGACCAGCGGCGTGCCGGCATCGGACACCAGGGCCAGTGAATCGCCGGCCTTGAGGCGTTCCACCAGCTTCCAGGCGACGTCGGCCTCGTTGTGTTCATGCAGCGCCAGCAGCGGCCGCTCGATGCCCAGGGCGCCCAGCAGCTGGCGGGTATGCCGCGTGTCCTCGGCGCAGATGGCGTCCACCGAGGCCAGCACTTCCCGGGCCCGCAGGGTGAGGTCGCCGAGGTTGCCGATGGGTGTCGCCACCACGTGCAGCGCCCCCGCCTGTGTGTTCGCCATGACCGCGCCCTCCTTGTGCACCGGGTATCATCTTACGCGCCACGAACCCGGACCCCGACCATGCTGCGAACCGCCCCCCTGTTGTTGGCCCTCGCCCTGCTCGCCGGCTGCGCCAGCGTTTCCGTGCAGCGTGACGCCGGCGCGCCGTCGCCTTCCGCCCCGGCCACTGCCGCCTCGCAGCTGGCCGGCGAGGGTCGCCACGCCGAGGCGGCACGCGTCTATGCCGCCGAGGCCGAACAGGCCCGCGGCGACGCCCGCGCCCGCGCCTGGCTGCGTGCCGCCTGGCAGCACCAGCTGGCCGGCCAGCCCGAGGCCGCGCGCGGCGCCCTGGCGAATGCGCCGCGCCGCCGGCTGGAAGGTCGCGACGAACTGCTGCACGACCTTCTCACCGCCGGCTTCCGGCTCGAGGCCGGCCAGGCCCAGCGCCGCGAATCCGTGCCTGACGAGTACGCCGCGCGCTGGCACGGCCTGCGCGCGGACGCACTGCGCCGGCTCGGCCGCGGCTTCGACGCCGCCGGCGAGCTGGCCTGGCTGGCGACGCGGCAACTCGGCCAGGAACGTTTCGCGACGGTCGGCGACATCGTCGGCCTGGTCGCTGCCGAATCCGATGCGTCGCTGTCGGCCAAGGCCGCGGCGCTGCCGGTGGGTCATCCTCTTTACGCCTATGCCGGCCGCGCCCTTTCCCAGCGCGGCCTGCCGTTGCCCCGTCCCTACAACCGCAGCGGCAGCACCCCGGGCCTCGATGCCCTGCCGCCGGCCGAATTCGACGGTTATCGCCCGCCGGAACGCCTGGCGGCGCTGCTGCCGCTGAGCGGCCCGCTGGCTGCGGCCGGCCAGTCCGTGCGCGACGGCATGTTGGCGGCCTATTACGCCGAGAACCGCCGCCGCCCCAGCCTGCGTTTCTACGACACCGGTGCGCCGGGCGGGCTGCGCGAGGCCCTGGCGAAGGCCACCGCGGACGGCGCCCAGATGCTGGTCGGCCCGCTGTCGCGCGACGAGGTGAACCAACTGTTCGCGACGCCCGAGCTCGCCCTGCCCACCGTCGCGCTCAACCGCGGCAGCCACCCGCCGACCCCGGGCAGCGCCAGCTACGCGCTGGCCCCCGAGGACGAAGGCGTGGCCGCGGCCGAACGACTCCTGCAGCGCGGCCTTCGCCGCGTGCTGGTGGTGACGCAGGCCGACGACACCGCCCAGCGCAGCCTGGCCGCCTTCCGGGGGCACATGCGCGAGCGCGGCGGCGAGATCATCGGCGAGGTCAGTGTCAGCGCCGGCAACCCCGACTACGTCCCGGCCCTGCAGCAGGCCATGCAGTCTGCCGGCGGGCTTCGCCCGGAGGCGCTGTTCCTGAGTCTCAAGGCGGCGGAAGCACGGCTGCTGGCGAGCCAGGTCGAACCGGCCGGCCTCGCCGGCGTGCCCCGCGTGGCGACCTCGCTGATCCTGTCGGGTGCCAACCTGCGCATGGACACCGAACTCGATGGCATCGAATACCCCGAGCTGCCCTGGCTGCTCGGCCTGCGCGGCGGCCTGCCCGACGCCGACCTGCTGGGCAATACCCTGCCGAGCGCGCAAGGCGGCGGTGCGCGCCTGTTCGCTTTCGGCATCGACGCCTGGAAGCTGGCGGTGTACCTGGACAAACTGGCCTCGGACCCCGGCGCCGAGGTGCGCGGCGCCACCGGTGAACTCACCCTCGACGCCACC
>CAXAYM010000200.1:0-4815 GCA_963973175.1 uncultured Arenimonas sp. | reverse complement strand
CGGGTGCGGATCAGTTCGGCCAGGCCGTTGCGGATGCAGTCGGTGGTCTCGCGCTGGCAGTCGCTGGACACCGCGCGGTCGATCATCGCGAACAATTGTTCGCAGCCTGGGAATTCGAGGGCCTGCATGGCGGCACCTGGGGTGATGTGGACGTGAAACCAGTTTAACAGCGCCCGGCGCGACGGGTTTGCCGCCGGTCAAACCGCTCCCGGCCGGGGCCAGGGCCACCAGCCGCGGCCGGTGAGCGCGTAGCGGTCGGCGGCCTGTTCGAAGCGGTTGCGGTGGCTGATGCCGCCGCAGGCCAGGTACACCGGCAGGAACAGGGGACCGAGCACCATCGCCTGGTAGACATGGGCGCGCTCATGGTCGCCAAGGCGCACCCGCGGGCCGGCCTGGCCACCCGCCACCGCCGCATAAGTGCGCACCGTCGCATCCAGGCTGGCCCCGGTATGCAGCACCACGTTGCCCAGGGCCAGGGCGCCGCCGGGCCCCCAGGGGAATCGGTCGAAGACCAGCGCGCCATCGGCCCAGCGGACGCGGGCTCCCCTGGCCAGGCCGGCCAGCCCGGCCAGCGCCGCCGGCAGGCTCATCGGCAGGGCCCAGGCCGCACCCAGCGCGAACAGCAGCACGCGCGGCGCGCCGTCCACGCTTCAGCCTTCCCCACCCCAGAGCAGGCGCGACAGCGCTTCGGCGCTCTCCGGATCCAGCTGGGTGGCGGTATGGGTCATGGAATTGATCGCCCAGCAGGCATCCTCGTCACTGGCCCGCGCCGGATCGCGGAGCACGCCCGCCAGGCGCTCTCCGAAAACCCCCGGATAGGCTTCGCCCGGGTGCTGAAGGGCACGCTGGCGCGCCGCCGGATCCTGCGCCACCCGGGGTGCATCGTGGACCTCGGCCTGCAGGGCGCGCAGGTAATACTCGAGGAAATTGCGGTGATGCCTGGCCGGGAGCCTCTCGAATGCCGCCCGCGCGTCACGCTCCAGCTCCGGATCGAAGTCGTCCCGGGGGCGCATCAGCTTGGCACAGCTGCGCTGGGGCAATCGCGGAATCACCGCCGCCATCGCGCGGGTGGCGCTGATCACCATCGGTCCGTCCAGCGATTGCGCCCCGCGCGCCAAGGCAAGGCGCAGCTCCGCGAAGAGGCCCTTGCTGGTCATCTTGCCGGCAAAACGCTCGCGCAACTTCTCGTCGGCATTGGCCCGATCGACGAAAGCCTGGTTCTGGGCGTACAGCGGCGACGTCGGCGCATACATGTTCTGGAACCGGGGTGCCGCCATGCCAGGCAGCGAGCCGCCCCCGGACAGGTATTGCTTCGCCCCCACCACCACGGCCACCAGCACCAGCAGCCAGACCAGCTTCTTCATCCTTCCTGTCCTCCGGGCTCGTCCCGTCCCGGGCGGCGCGATGCTAGCACCCGTTGTCACCTTGTTGGCGCCGGCGGCGTCTGAGAGGCTAGCTTCCTTTCGCCCCCGAACGCGCCATGACCGACGAAACCCGCGACAAACGCCTCACCCTGCCCAAGCGCACCACGCCCACCTGGGAGGTGGAGCTCATCCTGTCCGGCGCCACGGTCTTCACCCTCGTGCAGCTGGCCCAGGCGCTGCCCGAGTGGGCCGCCTACCTGCTGCCGCGGCTGACCGATTTCTGGTTCCAGGTGGCCAACCTGTCCGTGCTGTACCTGTTGTGCGGCGTGATCGTGCTGGCGGTGGCCTTCGTGCTGCACCTGTTGATGCGGGCCTACTGGGTAGCGCTGGTGGGCATGGATTCGGTCTTTCCGGAGGGCCTGAAGGCGCAGAACCTGCGGGCCGGGCCGCTGGTGCGGGAGTGGGTGATGTCGCGGTGGCGGGGCATGGACGCCGAGATCGAGGCTGCCGACAATCGCGCCACGATCATCTTCGGCATGGGCATCGGCCTTGCCCGGATGATGGTCACGATCACCGTCGTGGTGACGCTGGCGATGCTGGCGTCCCTGCTCGGCGCCGCGATCACCGGCACGACGGAGCACGCAGGCAGATGGACCCTTGCGGCCCTGGCTGCGCTGATGGTGCCCTGGTTCGTCCTGCTGCTGGTGGATCGCGCGCTGGGCAGCCGCATCAAACCCGGTTCGCTGCCGCACCGGGGCGCCAGGCTCGTCCTGCGTGCGTATTCGGCGATCGGGTTCAGCCGCGAAACGAGCCCGCTGGTCACGCTGTACACCACCAGCGTGGGCGAGAAGCGCGGCAACTGGATCGTCGGCGGCGTGATCGGCCTGGCCACGGCCGCCAGCCTGTTCACCGTCGATGCGCTCGACAACGACCTGGGCTGGGGCCAGTACGGCGAGTTCCCGGCGTTCGTCGCCGGCGGACCCGGCGTTCGTCACCAGCATTACGCGAATCACCATGAGCCTGAGGATTCGCCGCGCTTCCCCTACCTGCCGTCGATGCAGGCGAGCGGCCGATACCTGCCGCTGGTCGTGCCCTACGTGCCGCAGCTGCACGCCTTCCTGCTCCAGCAGTGCGACGCCCCCGACATCCGTGACGGGAAACGTGCCGGGCGCGTGGCGCGTGTCGAGGCACAGGTGCGTTGCCTCGCGGCCGGGACCCGGGTGACCCTGGACGGAAGCGCACTTGCGCAGGCTCCCGAACTCTACGGCGACGCCACCCGCGACCTGCGGGGCCTGCTGTACATGATTCCGCTGCAGGGGCTCGCGCGTGGCCGCCATGAGCTGGTGGTGACGCTGGACGAGGATCAGACCCGGCCTGCCCGGCCGGGCGAGCACGCGCGCGCGGAGCGCGAACCCACGACCTGGACCATTCCATTCTGGTACTGATCAGGCCTCGCGCGAAGGGTCCGGCAGCGACAGCGCGCCGAGCAGCACGCCGGCCTGGGTGCGGTTGCGCACGCCGAGTTTCTCGAAGATGGCGCTCATGTGCGCCTTCACCGTGCGCTCCTGGATGCCCAGTTCGTCGGCGATCTGCTTGTTGAGCCGGCCTTCGGCCACGCGCGTGAGCACCTTGAACTGCTGCGGGCTGAGGGTGGCGAGCCTGGCGGCGGTTTCGCGGTCACCGGCTTCGGCCGGCGCGCCGGCGACGGCATCGCGCAGCGACGGCGGAAGCCACTGCTCGCAGTCGAGCACCGCGCGCAGGCCCGCCTGCAGTTCGGCGAGGTCGGCGCGTTTGGTGAGGTAGCCGGCGGCACCGTAGGCGAGTGCGCGACGGATGGTGGCGGGGTCTTCGTGGGCGGA
Source organism: uncultured Arenimonas sp. (assembly GCA_963973175.1). Lineage (GTDB taxonomy): Bacteria > Pseudomonadota > Gammaproteobacteria > Xanthomonadales > Xanthomonadaceae > Arenimonas. The sequence continues at coordinate 1,592 of CAXAYM010000200.1, read as the reverse complement.
GATCATCGCCACCGCCACGCCCGGATGTTCGGCGCGCAGCGAGGCCAGGCCGACCAGGCCGTGGCTGCCGGGCATGTGCAGGTCCAGCAGCACCAGGTCGATGTCCGGAAACGCGGCCAGGGCCGCCTGCACGCCGGGCAGGTCCTCGGCCTCGTGGATCCGTGCATCCGGCAGCACGCCGCGCACCGCCTGCGTGAGCGCCAGGCGATAGAGCGGATGGTCGTCGGCGATCAGGAGGCGGGTCACTGCGCCGATTCTATCGCCAGTGCTTCTGTAGGAGCGCCTTCAGGCGCGAATCTTCTGGCTTTGCCATTAGCAAAGTAAAGATTCGCGCCTGAAGGCGCTCCTACAAGGGGCGGTCACTGCGAGGTCCAGCCGCCGTCCACGGGGATCGCGGTGCCGGTGATGTTGTGGGCTTCGTGGCGGCACAGGAACAGCACGGTCGCGGCGATGTCCGAGGGCAGCGACATGCGTCCGCTCGGCTGCTTTTCAGCCAGCAGCGCACGCACGCCCGCGTCGCGGTCGCCGCCGTGCTGGTCGGCGCGCGCGGCGATCTGCGGTTCGATCAGCGGCGTTTCCACCCAGCCCGGGCAGACACAGTTGACGGTGACGCCGCCGCTGTCGCGGCTGCCAGACCCGGCGACTTCCAGCGCGGCGACCTTGCTCAGGCCCACCAGGCCGAACTTGCTCGCGACGTAGGGCGACTTGTTCACCGACGCCACCAGGCCGTGCACGGACGCGATGTTGACCACGCGCCCGAAGCCCCGGCCGACCATGCCGGGCAGCGCCAGGCGCATCGTATGGAAGGCGGCGCTGAGGTTGATCGCGATCAGCTTGTCCCAGGTGGCGGCCGGCATTTCCCCGATCGGCGCGGTGTGCTGGACACCGGCGCAGTTGACCACGATGTCGGCCGGCCCCCAGTCGGCGAGCGCCTGCATCATCGATTCGACGGCACCGGCGTCGGCGAGATTGGCGTCAAGGAAACTCGCCTCCGTCGCACCCGCCTGGCACACCGAAGCCAACGCGGCCTCGATCTGCTCGTGGCTGCCCAGTCCGTTGAGGGCCACCCGTGCACCGGCGCCGCCGAGCGCCTGCGCGATCGCCAGCCCGATGCCGGAGGTGGAGCCGGTGACCAGGGCCGTGCGGCCCTCGAGGAAACGTTCGCCCATTGCAGATCCCTGCCGCTGTCAGTCCCTCGCCACCCTAGCAGCGGGTCCGTGGCGGCGCGTCGTACCAAGGTACGATGCCGGGCCGGGACCCCCTTGCTAAGGTCTGGCCATGACGACCCTCCGCCTGCTGCGCTCCCTTCCGCTGGCCGGCCTCGCGCTGGCCCTCGCCGCTTGCGCGTCAATGGGCGGCGGCCCCCGTGAACTGAACCTCGACGCCGACCTCGACCTGCGCACCTATCGCGACGGCGACGACCTGCTGACGGGCGGCCTGGGCGCGGACGGCCTGCGCAGCGCGACGCCGCCGGCGTTCACCGATCCGTCCGCACCAACGCCGGCGGAACTGCGCCGGCGCGCGATCTGGACCAACTGGCGCGGCATCGCCGACCTCGTCCCCGGCGGCGGCTACGGCGAGTTCTACGGCTC
>CAXAYM010000199.1:0-4826 GCA_963973175.1 uncultured Arenimonas sp. | reverse complement strand
CTCGAGCGGCTGCTTGAGGTCGGCGAGCTTGCCGTCGAGCCTGGCGCGCAGGGCGGCGCGGATGTCCGGCAGCCACTCCCGGACCTGGCCGGTGATGCGTTCGATGCCGTCGATGCGTTCGCGCATTACTGCGGCCAGCTTGGCGCCCTCGCGTTCGCGGGCGGCGACGAATTCGCCCAGGGTCTGGTCCAGCAGCGACAGCGCGTCGGCCTGCAGGCCCGCCTGGTCCAGGGCCTCCTCTTCGACCACGCCGGGGTAGCGCAGCAGTTCGGTGAACTCGGTGCGCAGGCCCGGGAAGCGGCCTTCGGCCGCCCGGGCGGCGTCGGCCAGCTGGTCGAGCAGCGCCTGGTTGAGCCGGAGCTCGCCGCGGCTGCCGGCGACCGGCCGGAAGCGCAGCACGAGGTCGACCTTGCCGCGCGACACCTTCTGGGCCACGCGTTCGCGCAGCGCCGGCTCGATGGCCCGCAGCTCCTCGGGCGCGCGCACGGTCAGTTCGTGGAAACGGTGGTTGACGGAGCGCAGCTCGCAGGCCAGCTGGCCGCCGGTGGCGGCGCGCTCGCAGGCGGCGAAGGCGGTCATGCTGCGGATCATGGGCGTCGGCCGTGGGAAACAGCCCGAATGGTAATCTAGCCGGCCAAAGATTGCCGGACCACGCCCGATGACCGTTTCAAACCGCCCCAGCGGCCGCGCCCACGATGAACTCCGCGCCATCGGCATCGAACGCAACTACACCCGGCATGCCGAGGGCTCGGTGCTGGTGAGCTTCGGCGACACCCGCGTGCTGTGCACGGCCAGCGTCGAGCCGCGCGTGCCGGGTTTCCTGCGCGGCAAGGGCGAAGGCTGGGTCACCGCCGAATACGGCATGCTTCCGCGCGCCACCAACCCCCGCAACGACCGCGAGGCCGCGCGCGGCAAGCAGGGCGGTCGCACGCTGGAGATCCAGCGCCTGGTCGGTCGCAGCCTGCGCGCCTGCGTCGATCGCCGCGCCCTGGGCGAGCGCACCATCACCCTGGACTGCGACGTGCTGCAGGCCGACGGCGGCACCCGCTGCGCCGCGATCACCGGCGCCTACGTGGCGCTGTGCGATGCGGTCGGCTGGCTCAAGGCCCGCGGCGACATCACCCGCGACCCGGTCATCGGCGCCGTGGCCGCGGTGTCGGTCGGCATCTGGCAGGGCACGCCGGTGCTCGACCTGGACTACCGCGAGGACAGCGGCTGCGACACCGACATGAATGTCGTGATGAACGACGGCGGCGGCTTCATCGAAGTCCAGGGCACGGCCGAGGGCCATGCCTTCCGCCGCGACGAACTCGACGCCCTGCTGGCCCTGGCCGAACAGGGCGTGTCGGAACTGGTTGCCCTGCAGCGGGCCGCGCTGGCCTCGTGAAGCCGCTCGTCCTCGCCACCTCCAACGCGGGAAAGCTGGCGGAGCTGAAGCCGCTTCTGGCGGAGTTCGGGCATGCGCTGGTGACCCAGGGCGAGCTGGGCGTCGGCGATGCGGTCGAGGACGGGCGCAGCTTCATCGAGAACGCGATCATCAAGGCGCGACATGCGAGTGCCGCCACCGGCCTGCCGGCGCTGGCCGACGATTCGGGCCTGGTGGTGCCGGCACTGGGCGGCGAGCCCGGCATCCACAGCGCCCGTTATGCCGGCACGCACGGTGATTCGGCGGCCAACATCGCCAGGCTGCTCGACGCGATGCAGGCCCTGCCCGACAGCCAGCGCGCGGCGCATTTCACCTGCGTGCTGGTGCTGCTGCGCCACGCCGACGACCCGGAACCGCTGGTCGCCGAAGGCCGTTGGCATGGCCAGGTGCTGCTGTCGCCGCGCGGGCAGAAGGGCTTCGGCTACGACCCGGTTTTCCTGGATCCCCGCCACGGGCGGACGGCGGCCGAACTCGATGCCGCGACCAAGAACGCATGCAGCCATCGCGGCCAGGCCATCGCGCGCCTGCGCGCCCTGCTCGGCCAGGCCTGAGATGCTGGTGCCGCCGCCGCTGTCGCTGTACATCCACATTCCGTGGTGCGTGAAGAAGTGCCCCTACTGCGATTTCAATTCGCACGGGAAAACCGGCCCGCTGCCGGTGAAGGACTATGTCGCCGCGCTGGTCCGCGACCTCGAACAGGATCTCCCGCTGGCCTGGGGCCGCCCGGTTCGCAGCGTGTTCTTTGGCGGCGGCACGCCCAGCCTGTTCCCGCCCGAAGCCATCGGCGACATCCTCGACGCCTGCAGCGCCCGGCTGCGGTTCGCGCCGGGCGCCGAGGTCACGATGGAGTGCAACCCGGGCACCGCCGAGTTCGGCCGTTTCGAGGGCTACCGGGCCGCCGGCATCAACCGGGTGAGCTTCGGCATCCAGAGTTTCGACGATGGCTGCCTGGCGCGGCTGGGGCGCATCCACGACAGCGCCGAGGCCGAGCGTGCGGTGAAGCTGGCGCAGGACGCCGGCCTGGGCAACCTCAACCTCGACCTGATGTACGCCCTGCCCGGCCAGGACCTGGCCATGGCCCTGCACGACGTCGAGCGCGCGATCGCCCTCGGGCCGGCGCACCTGTCGCATTACCAGCTGACGATGGAGCCCAACACCGCCTTCGCCGCCCGCCCGCCCGAGGGCCTGCCGGACGAGGACGGCGCCTGGGACATCCAGGAGCGCTGCATCGAGGCCATGGCCGCCGCGGGGTATGCCCAGTACGAGGTCAGCGCCTATGCCCGCCCTGGCCGGCAGTGCGCGCACAACCTCAACTACTGGCGCTTCGGCGACTACCTGGGCATCGGCGCCGGCGCCCACGGCAAGCTCAGCCTCGGCGCCACCGGCGAAATCCGCCGGCGCTGGAAGGTGAAGAATCCCCGCGACTACCTGGCCCACGCGGGCACGCCCGGCGGCATCGGCGGCGACGATCCGATCGCACCGGCGAACCGACCCTTCGACTACATGCTCAACGCGCTGCGCCTGGTCGAAGGCTTCGACCTGGCCGATTTCGAAGCGCGCACCGGCCTCGACCGCGGCACGATCGCCGCCGAACTGGGGCAGGCCCGCCAGCGCGGGTGGCTGGAGGCCGACGGCAGCCACTGGCGGCCGACCGACCTGGGCCAGCGCTTCACCAACGACGTGATCGGCCTGTTCCTGAGGGACTGAATCCGGGGACGGGCTCACGCGGCGCTAAGGTCGGGCCGGGCAGGCTGGGGCCATGCTCGAAACCATCGTCCTCACCTGCCCGCACTGCGGGGAACGCTTTGAAACCCTGGCCGACCCCTCGGGCGGCGACGCCGAATACGTCGAGGACTGCTTCGTCTGCTGCCGGCCGATCACCGTGCGCCTGCACGTGGGTGGCGACGGCCGACTCGACGGGTTCGACGCCGACCGCGACGACTGACCCGGTCTTGATCTAGAATTCACCCGCCCCTGGTGCTCGGGAAGCCGGTCCGAATCCGGCGCTGCCCCCGCAACGGTAGGCCAGTCAAACCTTCCAGCAAGCCACTGTGCCCCCGGGCATGGGAAGGCGGAAGGTCCGGCACGACGTCCGTCGCGCCACTGGCAAGCCCGGAGACCGGCCGGGGGCTGGCTGCCGGCCTGCCCGGCGGCCATCACGGCGCGTCGCGGTGGGCGACGGGGCGACGCCATGGCCCCTGCCCTGCGCGTTCTCCCTCCTTCCCCGCACGCGCCTCGACCCGCGGGGCAGCGCCACAGGAGGTTCCACCACCATGTTTTTCCCTTGCCACCGCCGCGCGCTGTGCGCGGCCATCGTGTTTTCCCTTTCCACCCCGGCCCTGGCCCATGACGCGCGCACGCTTGATGCCGTGCAGGTCACCGCCAGCCGGGTCGAGCGCCCGGTCAGCGAGACCCTGGCCTCGGTCACCGTGATCACGCGCGAGCAGATCGAAGCCAGCCAGGCCCCGAGCCTGATCGACCTGCTCGGCCGCCAGGTCGGCATCGACATCGCCCGCACCGGCGGGCCCGGCAGCGCCAGCACCGTCTTCATTCGCGGAGGCAACGCACCGCATGCGCTGGTGCTGGTGGACGGCGTGCGCGTTTCCTCCACCGGCCAGGGCGTGTTCGACTTCGCCCACCTGCCGCTGGAGCAGATCGAGCGCATCGAGATCGTGCGCGGGCCGCGGGCGGCGATCTGGGGCTCGGACGCCGTCTCCGGCGTCATCCACGTCTTCACGCGGGACCCCTCTGCGCCTTCGGCACGCCTGGCGGCGGGAAGTTACGGCCGCTTCGGCGCAAGTGCCGGCACCGGGTTCGGCGACGAAAACCGCGGGCTTGGCCTGACGGCCGGCTGGCAGCGCCTGCGCGGTTTTTCAGCCACCAACCCGGACAACTGGGGCTACAACCCCGACGACGACGGCTACCGCAACCTCAACCTGGGTCTTCGCGGACGCACCGCGCTCGGCAGCCAGCGCCTGGCGTTCAGCGCCGTCGCCACCGATGCCGACGTCGAGTTCGACCAGGGCGACACCCGCGCCCGCAACCGCTCCGCCGGCCTGAGCCTGGGCGGTGAGCTGGGCGCCCACTGGAGCCACCAGCTGGCCCTGGGCCATGCCCGCGAAGACCTGGACACCGTCTCGGGCTTTTCCAATGCCTTCCGCAGCCGCCGCACCAGCCTGGACTGGGTCAACAGCCTGGCGCTGGGCCCGACGGGCACGCTCAACCTGGGCGTCAATTGGCAGGAAGAGGAAGGCATCTCCTCGAACGCCTTCGACGGAGAAACTTTCTCACGCAGCCGCAGCAGCCGGGCCGCATTCGCCGCCTACGGCGGGCGGTTCGGCCGGCAACTGCTGGACCTCTCGCTGCGTCGCGACCACAGCGACCAGTTCGGCGGGGCCTC
>CAXAYM010000198.1:0-4853 GCA_963973175.1 uncultured Arenimonas sp. | reverse complement strand
GGTGCTCGAGCGGGCCTGGCCGCTGCTTCGCCTGGACGGCGAACCGCCGATGACGCGCTTCCTGGCCGAGCAGTTGTCCACGCCGCACTGGTACGACATTTCCGCGGCCGCCCGCGACTTCGGCTACGTGCCGCGCGTGTCCATGGACGAGGGACTGCAGCGACTTGCCCGCTGGTGGACGGCGCGGGGTTAACGCAGCGCTCAGCTTGTTGGCGCAGAGTCAGGAAGACAGGGCTAGCTTCGTCCCTGCCCGACATGACCGGGTCCAACAAGAACAAGGAGAGCACACATGCTCCACTACGCGCTGATCTTCCTCATCATTGCCATCATCGCCGCGGTACTGGGTTTCAGTGGTATCGCCGGCGCCGCGTCTTCGATCGCCTGGATCCTGTTCGTCGTCTTCCTGATCCTGGCCATCGTGTCCTTCCTCAAGAAGAAGACGTGACCCGGGGGAACTGGCGCCTTGTCCGGGCGCCAGCCCGCTAGAATGGCGGCATGACCGATCCCGCCGCCTCCCCCCTCGACGCCCTCAAGCCCCTGGCCGGCCGCGCGCTGGAACAGGCCTTGAACCGGCTCGTTGAACTGGACCCCGACACCGCCGAGGCCCTGCGTGGCCTCGGCGGTCGTCGTATCGGTCTGGCGCTCGAAGCGCCGCCCATCGCCCTGGAACTCGCTGTCGCCGACGGCCGGCTGGTGGTGGGACCGCCGAAGGACGAGCCCGACCTGGGCGTGCGCGCCACGATCTCGGGCGTGCTTTCACAACTGCCTTTCCTGCGCCCCCCGGGTGCGCCGCCGGTCGGCAAGGTGCGCATCAATGGCGACGCCGAACTGGCCCGCCAGCTGCAGAAACTTGCACAACGATTCGATCCCGACTGGGACGCACCCTTCGCCCGGGCCCTGGGGCCGGTGTTCGGCCCGCAGGCGGCGCGTGTCCTGCGCGAAGCGCTCGCCGGCGGCGCGAAGTTCGCCAGGGGATTCTCCCGCGACGCCGTCGACTACCTGACCGAGGAGCGCCGCGACCTGGTCGGCAAGGCCGAGCTCGCCGCCTTCAACGACGACGTCGACGAACTGCGCGACCAGGTCGAACGTTTTGCCGCGCGGCTGTCCCGCCTCGCGCCGGAGGGCGGCAAATGAGCCCACTGCGCAGCGCGCGCGGCAGCCTGCGCGCCCTCGGCATCGTGCGCGTGCTGCTGCGCCACCGCCTGGACTCGCTGCTCGAAGACACCGCGGTCGGTGGCTGGCTCTGGCTGCTCAAGCCGATCACCCGCCGCGCCAGTGCCACCGACCTGCCGCGTGGCCAGCGGCTGCGCCTGGCGCTGCAGGAGCTGGGCCCGATCTTCGTGAAGTTCGGCCAGGTGCTGTCCACGCGCCGCGACCTGCTGCCGCCGGACATGGCCGAGGAGCTCTCGCTGCTGCAGGACCGCGTCGCGCCCTTCCCGGGCGAATTGGCGCGCGAACGCGTCCAGCTCGGCCTGGGCAAGCCGATCGACACCCTGTACGCCGAGTTCGAGAACACGCCGCTGGCATCCGCCTCTATCGCCCAGGTGCACGCCGCGCGCCTGCACGATGGCCGCGAGGTGGTGGTGAAGGTGCTGCGCCCCGGCATCCGCCAGCGCATCCGCGACGACATCGCCCTGCTGCGCACGCTGGCGGCGCTGGCCGATCGCCATCATCCCTCGGCCGACAAGATCCGCCCGCAGGAAGTGGTGAGCGAGATCGAATCCACGCTCTATGCCGAGCTCGACCTGCAGCGCGAGGGTGCCAACGGCAGCCTGATGCGCCGCACCTGGGCCGGCAGCGACGAGCTGTACGTGCCCGAGGTGTTCTGGAGCCACAGCAGCGAAAGCGTGCTGACGATGGAACGCGTGCGCGGCATTCCCTCCGACGACGTCGAGGCGCTCGACGCCGCCGGCATTGACCGCAAGGCGCTGGCGGCGCGCGGCGTGCGCGTGTTCTACACGCAGGTGTTCCGCGACAACTTCTTCCACGCCGATGCCCACGCCGGCAACATCTGGGTGGACCTGGACCCGGCGCGAAAGGACAACCCGCGCTACATCGCCATCGATTTCGGCATCGTCGGGCAGCTCACGCGCCGCGACCAGTACTACCTGGCCGAGAACTTCATGGCGATCTTCCAGCGCGACTACCGCCGCATCGCCGAACTGCACGTCGAGGCCGGCTGGATGCCGGCCACGGTGCGCATCGACGAGCTCGAGGCGGCCACGCGCGCGGTTTGCGAACCCTATTTCACCCGGCCGCTGAGCGAGATCTCGCTGGGCGAGGTGCTGGTGAAACTGTTCAAGACCGCCCAGCGCTACGAGCTGACCCTGCAGCCGCAGCTGATCCTGCTGCAGAAAACCCTGCTCAACATCGAAGGCGTGGGCCGGCTGCTGGACCCTAAGCTCGACATCTGGGCCGAGGCGCGGCCGGTGCTGGAGAAGATCCTGCGCGAACGCTACAGCCCGGCGACCCTGGGCAACGAGTTCCGCAAGCGCCTGCCCGAGCTGATCACCCATGCACCGGACATGCCGCGCCTGGTGCACGAATTCCTGTCCCAGAGCGTGCGCGGCGAGCATTCCCTGCGCATGCGCAGCGAAGACCTCGCCGAACTGGCGCGCATCTCCCGGGCCGGCCAGCGCCAGACCGTCTACGCGATCCTGGGCACCGGCCTGATGATCGTCGCGGCGGTGCTGTACGCGCTGGAAGCTGGCGGTCCGCAGCTGTGGGGCATTCCCGCGGCCGCGGCCATCGCCGGCCTGGGCGCCTTCGGCGCCTTCCTCGCGGCCTGGCCTCGCCGCTGACAGACTGCTTTTGTAGGAGCGCCTTCAGGCGCGAATCCCTTCTTTGCCAAGGGCAAAGTCAAAAGATTCGCGCCTGAAGGCGCTCCTACAGGGTGTTGGGGAGAGACCACCGGCGATGGATCGCCGGTGGCCGGGTGATCGGCCTCAGAAGTCGCCGGCGGCGAAGTCGCTGAAGGCGGCCTTGGCGAAGTGCTCGCGGATGGCCTGGTCGACCTCGTCCTTGGTCAGCGAGGCAAGTTCGGCTTCCAGCTTGGCGCTGCGCTCCAGGGTCCGGTCGTACTGCAGGTTGCTGCGAAGCAGGCCGGAGAGGTTGCCGTCCTCGGCACGCGACATCACCCAGCTCTTCAGGATGCCATCCACCGCGTCCTTGAGCTCGTCCTCGGTCACGCCTTCTTCGAAGAACCGCGCCAGCTCCTCGTCGAAGGCGGTGCGCACCCTGGCGACGTTCTCCGGTGCCGCGATCGCGAACAGCGAAAGCGTGGCGTGCGGATCGAGCACGTCGGCGCCGAAGCGCGAACCCACCGAGTAGCTCAGGCCGTCGGTCTGGCGCACCCGGTCGCCCAGGCGGGATTTCATGCCGCCGCCGCCCAGGATGTTGTTGGCCACCAGCAGCGCCGGATAGTCCGGGTGGCTGTCCGACACCGGCATTTCGGCGCGCCGGTAGACGGCGGCGTTGGCCTGGTCGGGCGTTTCGAGATTGCGCACCACGGCCTCGGGCGGATTGGCCGGATCGGGCAGGCGCACGTAGGGCTTGCCGGTGGTCCAGTCGCCGAAGTGCTTTTCCAGCAGCGCCTGGGTTTCTTCGGCGTCGAAGTCGCCCACCACGGAGATCTCGCCGAAGCCGGCGCCGTAGAAGTCGGCGTGGAAGTCGCGCACGTCCTCGAGCGACACGCCCTGCAGGGCGGCGATTTCCTCGTCCAGCGTGGCCGCGTACCACGGATGGCCCTTGGGCCAGGGGCTGAAGTGCCGGGTCAGCGCGCGGCTGGCCACCGACTGCGGCTGGTTGCGCCCGGTCTCCAGGCCGGTGATCGCCTGGCTGCGCAGCTGTTCGAACTCCCCGGCCGGGAACGACGGCGACTTCAGGATCTCCGCCAACAGCGCCAGGAACTCGGGCAGGTGCTCGCGCGTCGTCGTGGCGCCCACGCCGACCGACTGGGTGCCGCCGCCGATCGACACCCGCGACTTGAGCTCGTCCAGCCGCCGGCTGATCTGCTCGCGGTCCAGGTTCTCGGTGCCGCGGGTGAGCATCGACGCCACCAGGCCGGCGGCCACGTCGCGTCCGGTCACGTCGTCGATGCTGCCGAACCGGAACTGCAGGCTCAGCGCGATGGTGTCGCCGCGGGTCTGCTTGGGCAGCATCGCCACGTCGGTGCCGTTGGAGAGCGCGCCGGTGATCGTGCGTGCGTCGATGTTCGCCGGGCTGGGGTCGAAGGCCTCGCCGGCGGCCACGGCCTCGCGGCCTTCGTAGCCTTCGACCAGGCTGCCCACCTCGGGCGCTTCCGGGATCTCGGCGCGGTCGGGCGACTCGGTGGGCACGAAACGCGCCAGCGTCCGGTTGGCGCGCTTGAAGTAGTGCTTCGAGACCCGCTCCACGTCCTCGACGGTCACCGCCCCGATGCGGTCGCGGCGCAGGAAGAACAGGCGCCAGTCGCCGGCGGCGATCGCTTCGGAAAGCGACATCGCGGTGCTGTTGGCGTCATTGAACAGCAGCTCGATGTTCTTGAGCAGCTTCGCCTTGGCGCGCGCCACCTCGTCCTCGGTGAAGGGCACGTCCGCCGCATCCTCCAGGCCCGCGACGAGCGCCTCGGCGGTGGCTTCCGGATCGCCTTCGCTGGGAACCATCGCGAAGGACAGGAACATGCCGGGCTCGGCCAGCAGCCAGGGGCTGGCGCTGACGCTGGTCGCCAGGCCGGTTTCGACCAGCGATTCATGCAGGCGGCCCGAGGGCGTGTCGCCCAGCACCTGGCCCAGCACCTGCAGCGCGGCGGTGTCGGCATGGGCCGAGGCCGGGATGTGGTAGGCCAGGCCCACCAGGCGCGTGTCGCCGACGCG
>CAXAYM010000197.1:0-4872 GCA_963973175.1 uncultured Arenimonas sp. | reverse complement strand
CGTCGCCACCCTGCCGCCGCGCGCCCGCGCGGTGCTGGTGCTGCACGACATCGAGGGCTGGAAACACGACGAGATCGCCACCGAACTGGGCATGGCGGTCGGAAGCTCCAAAGCCCAATTGCACCGCGCGCGCCAACTGCTCCGCACGCGCCTGGGAGGACTCCATGACTGACCACGAACTGCGCTGGCAGTTGCGCCAGCTGCCCCGGGAAATCGAGCCCGCAAGTGATCTGTGGCCCGGCATCGCCGCCCGCCTGAACCAGCCGGCGACCCGTCGTCGCCGGCCCTGGCTGGCCGTGCTGTCGCTGGCCGCCTGCCTCTGCCTGGCGGTCGGCCTGGCCGTGGTGCTGCGACCCGGCGCGGCTCCGGACCGGACCGCCGAGCTGGTGCAGCGCGAGGCCGCCGCCATGACGCTTGAATATGAGGCCGCGCTGCTGGAGATGCAGTCCGCGCCGGTTCCCGAGCCCCTGGCCCCGGCCCTTGCCACGCTGGACGCCAGCGCCGTCGAGATCCGCAGGGCGATGCAGGAGCAGCCGGGGTCGACGCATCTGCTCGACCAGCTCAAGCGCACCTATTCGCGCCGGCTGGCCCTGACCCAGCGCGCCGCGCTGGGCTGAGCCATCCGGACACATATAAATAAGGAGTAAGCCATGTCCCTGCGCGCAAGTTGTCTCGCCGCCTCGCTGCTGCTGGCCCTGCCGGCCCTGGCGGCCACCCCCATCGACCAGACCCGGCCGCTGGCCGCCGACGGCAGCGTCCGCATCGAAAACCTCAAGGGCGAAGTGCGCGTGAGTACATGGGACCGCCCGCAGGTGCACGTGACCGGCAGTCTCGGCGACGGCGTCGAGAAGCTCGAGATCGGGCCGGGCGGCGACAGCCTGTCGATCGAGGTGAAGTACCCGAAAAGCAGCGGCTGGTTCGGCGGCGGCAACCGCTCCGAGCCCAGCCGGATCGAGGTGCGCATGCCGGCCGGGGCTTCGCTGGACGTGGACGTCGTCAGCGCCGAAGTGACGGTCGAGGGCGTGGCCGGCCGGCGGCTGGGCGTGGACAGCGTCAGCGGCGGGGTTCGGGTCCGCGCCAGCCGCCCCGAAGACGCCAGTTTCGACCTGGTCAGCGGCGACCTCGAGGCCGAGCTCGACAGCCGGGACATCTCGGTAGACACCGTCAGCGGCGACATCCGCCTTTCCGGCGGCGACGTCCGCCAGCTCAACGTCGACACCGTCTCCGGCGACGCCGGGATGGCCTTCCGGAACGTCCGCAGCGTGGTGATGGACAGCGTCTCGGGCGACCTGGAGCTCGAGACCGGCCTGGCCCCGTCGGGCCGCATCAGTGCCGACACCGTCAGCGGCGGCGTGCGCCTGCAGCTGCCGGCGGGCACCTCGGCGCGGCTGTCGGTGGAAACCTTCAGTGGCGGCATCTCCAGCCCGGTCGGGGACGTGAAGACGGAGAAATATGGCCCTGGCAAGACCCTGGAGGCCCGGCTGGGCGACGGGGACGGGGACGGGGACATCCGGCTGGTGACGTTTTCGGGTGGCGTCCGGGTGATTGTTGACGATAAGTAACTGATAAAAAAGACGTTTATGAGCCCGGGGAGGGTCTTCGCCCCGGGCTTTCGCGTTTCCGGGCGGGCGGGCGGCCTATACGGGGCCTTAACCCGGTTTGCGGACCGTAAAGATTGCGTTATGCTCCGGGAGCCAAGGCGTCCTTCAATGACGAAAGTCGCCTCCAGGCTTTGATGTCCCGAACTCTAGAGTCACCATCACTCTGACGTTGGAGAGAGAGTAAATGTCTAATTTCAATCAGCTGTCCGGCGCGATCCGTTTCGCGCTCCTCGCCGGCGCCGCTTCGACCTTCGCGGCGGTTCCCGCCTTCGCGCAGGACTCCGAAGAGGATACCGCCACCCTCGAAACCATCGAGGTCACTGGTTCCCGAATCAAGCGCGCCGACCTCGAGGGTGCCCTTCCGGTCACCGTCATCGACCGCGCCCAGATCGACGCTTCCGGTGAAGTCTCCGTTGCCGACTACCTGCGCAACACGACCTTCAACAGCTTCGGTTCGTTCCGTCCGCAGTCGGGCAGCTCGGCTCAGGCCAACGCCGGCGTCAGCCTGCGTGGTCTCGGTTCCGGCCGCACCCTGCTGCTGATCGACGGCCGTCGCGCCCCGGTCGCTGCCGCCACCGGCAACTTCCAGGACATCAACACGATCCCGCTGGCTGCTGTCGAGCGCATCGAAATCCTGTCCGACGGCGCCTCGGCCATCTACGGCTCCGACGCGATCGGCGGCGTGATCAACATCATCACCCGCAAGGACTTCAACGGCGCCGAGTTCTCCTACGGCCGCGGCATGCCGTCGCGCGCTGGTGGTGACACCGAAAGCGCCTCGATCATCTTCGGCGCCTCGAGCGACAAGGGCCGCGTCCTGGCCGGCATCTCGATGAACGACCGCGACATCGTCTTCCAGCGCGACCGTCCGTGGTCCTCTGGTGGCGTGTCCTCGTTCTCGAACGAGTACTACTTCGCCAATGCCGCCCCGGGCACCCTGTACGGCTTCCGCGCCGGTTCGCGCATCCTGCACCCGACCAACGGTTCGGCCGTCCCGACCTTCGACTGCACCACGAACGGCTTCTTCCAGACCGGTTCGGGCACCGGCAGCCGCTGCTTGTACGACTTCACGGCCCAGGCGGCCGACGAAGCCGCGATCAAGAACCTGTCGACCTTCATCCGCGCTGATTACCAGATCAACGACAACTGGTCGACCTACATGAACGCCACGGTGACCCGGATCACCTCGTTCGGTCGTTACGCCCCGGTGCCGAGCAGCCCGTGGCCGGGTGGCAGCATCTTCATCCCGGCGGACTCCCCGAACCACCCGGCGAACATCAATCCGGCCGACCCGTACTACGCGTCCCTGGCCGGCCAGCCGCTGTTCCTGCGCCATCGCTTCGCCGCCCTCGGCAACCGCGACAACCAGGTCAATGCCAACACCTACGACTTCATGACCGGCCTGCAGGGCCGCATTGGCGCCGTGGACATCGACGTCGGTGCCCGCTACACCGAGAACAAGGCGATCAACCTGGGCCGCGGCTACGTCGTCGCCAGCCTGGCGCAGCCGCTGATCTCGAACGGTACCTACGACATCACCGATCCGTTCGGTGTGTCCCCGACCGTCGCCGCCGGCATGATCACCACCACCGCGCGCGAGTCCACCACCATCCAGAAGGAAGTCTACGGCATCGCCAGCTTCGATCTGTTCCAGATGGCCGGTGGTACCGCCTCGATGGCGGTCGGCGCCGAGTACCGCGAGGAAGACTGGTCCGACGTGTACGACTCCCTGTCGTCCGCCGGTTCGGTGTCCGGTTCGTCGGGCAACTCCGCCTTCGGCCTGCGTGACGTGAAGGCTGTCTACTTCGAAGCCCTGTTCCCGCTGATCGACACCCTGGAGATCAACGTCGCCGGTCGTTTCGACGAATACAGCGACTACGGCAACGACTTCGCCCCGAAGGTTGCCCTGCGTTGGCAGCCGCTCGACTCGCTGACCCTGCGTGCGTCCTACGGCGAGGGCTTCCGCGCCCCGACCCTGGACATCGTCGGCCAGCAGCCGGCCTTCGGCGCCGACGGCATCTCCGATCCGCAGACCTGCATCGCGTTCGGCCAGCCGCCGGGCTGCGCCACCCAGGTCACCTCGTACACGATCGCCAACCCGAACGTGTCCTCGGAGCAGTCGACCCAGTTCTCCATCGGCGCGGCGTGGGATGCGACCGACTGGCTGAACCTGACCCTCGATTACTACGATATCGAGATCGAGGACCAGCTGGCGTTCTTCGACACGGCTGACCTCGTTGACTGCATCAGCGGTGCGTCCACCGTCTGCCCGACCGGCGTCAGCGTGCTGCCGGCCAACCAGGTCCCGCCGGTCCCGTCCCTGGGCCTCGGCGTTGCCCGTGACCCGGTCACCGGTGCGATCCTGTACTCGCAGATCGGCTACTCGAACCTCGGCACCATCGAGACGAGCGGTTTCGACTTCAACATGCGCACCAATTTCGACCTGGGTGCGTGGGGCGAGCTTCGTAACGGTCTGCAGGTGGCTTACGTCCGCGACTATGACGTGAACAATGACGGCAGCATCGTCGGTGAAGTGGGTTCGCCGCAGTTCCGTGCCAACCTGATGAACCAGTGGACCTTCGGCGACTTCGCGGTCACCTGGAACATCAACCACATCGACGGCACCGAGTCGTCGCAGAAGGCCCTGATCGACACGTTCGGTCCGTCGGCTGACTACGGCTACGCGCTGACCCTGCCGTCCTGGACCACCCACGACGTCCAGCTGACCTGGAACGCCCCGTGGAATGGCCGTCTGTCGCTCGGCGTGAACAACCTCACCGACAAGGATCCGGTCCTGGATCCGCTCGATGACGGTGGCCGTGGCTTCAACTTCAACCTGTACGATGGTTATGGTCGCGTGACCTACATCAACTACACCCAGACGTTCTAAGTCCGGGAAGGTTGGATGCTTCAAGAGAGGGGCCCCGGAAGGGGCCCCTTTTTTTTCGCCTATAATCGCGGTCTTTACCGACAGGCGAGCGCCACCGATGTCCCAGCCAACCCGGATCGACGAGGCGGCCTTCCGCAAGCACAGCAAGCGGGCCGAAACCTACCTCGCCCAGGGCATGCGCCAGGACGCGCTGGCCAGCCTGGCGGCCGCGGCCGAGGCCAATCCCGACGACATCCCGACCCGGCTGCGCATGGTCGACCTGCACCTGGGCGCGCGCCGCCACAACGACGCCCGCGCCGAAGTGATGCGCGCGACGTCAGGATTCGTGTCCAGCCCCAAGGTCGCGCTTGACCTCGTCGAGCGGCTTGCGGCGCTGGGCGA
>CAXAYM010000196.1:0-4874 GCA_963973175.1 uncultured Arenimonas sp. | reverse complement strand
GGAGGTCGGGGGCCCCCAGGCCAGCCTCGACGCCGCGCTGGCGCGTGCGGTCCGGCGCGCCGGTGGCCTGGCCGCGCGACTGGCGGATTCCCTGCCTGCCAAGGGCGGCTGAGCACGCACCTCGCCCCGCCGGCTGCGCGCACACCCGCCGCATGGCGGGCGATACACTGCCGGCATGCCGCCCGCCGAACCTGCGATGCCCCTGGCCTCCGCCACCGCGCTGCCCGCCCGCCACTACGCGGGGGAGGCGGCGTTCCTGCGTGACCAGCGTGCGGTCTTCCCGCGCAGCTGGCAGCTGGTGGCCCACGCCGCCCAGCTGGCCGGGGCCGGCGACCACGTTGTCGACCAGGTCGGCCGCCTGCCGGTGATCCTGGTGCGCGGCACCGACGGCGTGCTGCGCGGGTTCGCCAACGTCTGCCGGCACCGCGCCGGGCCGCTGGCCCTGTGCAACGGCAAGGGCGCGCGGGCGCTGCACTGCAAGTACCACGGCTGGACATACACGCTGGAGGGCCAGCTGCGCTCGGCGCCGGAGATGCAGGACGCCGCGGATTTTGACGTCGCCGACATCCGCCTGCCGGCGCTGCGCGTGGCAGAGTGGCAGGGCCTGGTCTTCGTGGCGGCCAGCGACGAGGTGCCCGACGTCAACGAAGTCTATGGCGGCATCGCCGAACGTATCGCGCCGATCGATCTCGCCGCGCTGCGTTTCGCCCGCCGCGACCACTACGACCTGGCCTGCGACTGGAAGGTGTACGTCGATAACTTCCTTGAGGGCTACCACCTGCCGCATGTGCATCCCGGCCTGTCGAAGGTGCTGGACTACCGGGCGTACGACACCGAGCTGCTGGACTGGAAATCGCTGCAGCACTCGCCGCTGCGCGACGCCGGCGGCGCCAGTGCCTACGGTGACGGCGAGGCGTTCTACTGGTTCGTGTACCCGAACGTGATGCTCAACATCCTGCCGGGACGCCTGCAGACCAACCGCGTGCTGCCGCTGGCCCCGGGCCGCTGCCGGGTGGAGTTCGATTACTACTACGCGCCCGGCCCGGCCGGCGAGGCCCTGGCCGCCGCCGACCGCGACTTCAGCGACGAGGTGCAGGCCGAGGACATCGCCATCTGCGAAGCCGTGCAGCGTGGCCTGGACTCGGGCAGCTACGAAGCCGGACGGCTGTGCCCGAAGCGCGAATCGGCGCTGTGGCATTTCCACAATCAGCTGCGCGCGGCCTACGCCGCTTACGCGCGCGGCGCGGAAGACCCCGCCTGATGCGCGATCCCCGCTACGACCCGCTGTTCGAACCCATCCGCATTGGCCCGGTGACGGCGAAAAACCGCTTTTTCCAGGTGCCGCACTGCAATGGCATGGGTCACGCCATGCCACTTGCGCACGCCGCCATGCGCGAGGTGAAGGCCGAGGGCGGCTGGGCCGTGGTGTCCACCGAAGAATGCGAGATCCACCCCAGCACCGACCTCACGCCCTACGTCGAAGCCAGGCTGTGGGACGACCGCGACATCCCGGCGCTGGCGCTGATGTGCGACAAGGTGCACGCCCACGGCGCACTCGCCGCCGTGGAGCTGACCCACAACGGCCCGGCGGCCTCGAACCTGTTCTCGCGCGAGGTGCTGCTGGCGCCTTCGCACCAGCCCACCAAGTACGGCTACCCGCACCAGGCCCGGGCCATGGACAAGGCCGACATCCGCGACTACCGGCGCTGGCACCGCGAAGCGGCCGTGCGCGGCATGAAGGCGGGCATGGACATCGTGTACGTTTACGCCGCCCACGACCTGTCGCTCGCGATGCACTTCCTGCAGCGCCGCCGCAACCAGCGCACCGACAAATACGGCGGTTCGCTGGAGAATCGTGTGCGTCTGCTGCGCGAGCTGCTCGAGGATACGAAAGACGCGGTCGGCCATCGCTGCGGCGTGGCCCTGCGTTTCGCCACCGAGGAAATGCTGGGTCCGGGCGGTGTTGAACTGGCCGAGGCGCGCGACATCGTCGGCCTGCTGGCCGAACTGCCGGACCTGTGGGACGTCAACGTCAGCGCCTGGTACAACGACTCGCTGCCGTCGCGCTTCGGTGGCGAGGGCGCGCAGGAACCCTTCATCGATTTCGTCAAGAAGACCACCAGCAAGCCGGTGGTCGGCGTCGGCCGGTTCACCTCGCCGGATACGATGGTCTCGCAGCTGCGCCGCGGCGTGATCGACATCATCGGTGCCGCCCGGCCGTCCATCGCCGACCCCTTCCTGCCGCGCAAGATCGAAGAAGGGCGCTTGGACGACATCCGCGAATGCATCGGCTGCAACGTCTGTGTGTCCGGCGACAACACTGTTTCGCCGATCCGCTGCACGCAGAACCCGAGCATGGGCGAGGAGTGGCGAAAGGGCTGGCACCCCGAGCGCATCGCGCCGGCGCGCAAACCGGCGAGGGTGCTGGTGGTCGGCGCCGGTCCGGCGGGCCTGGAAGCGGCAAGGGCGCTGGGCCAGCGTGGTTACGAGGTGTCACTGGCGGAGGCCTCGAAGGAGCTGGGCGGCCGCGTCAGCCGCGAAGCGCGCCTGCCAGGCCTGTCAGAGTGGGCACGCGTGCGCGACTGGCGCGTCGGCCAGATCAACAAGATGCCCCAGGTCGCGAGCTACCTCGATTCCCGGCTCGAAGCCGCCGACGTGCTTGAGTTCGGCGCCGACCACGTGGTCATCGCCACCGGCGCCCGCTGGCGGCGCGACGGCTTCGGTCGAAGCCATGGTCTGGGCATCGAAGGCTTTCAGGACGATCCACGGGTGTACACGCCCGACGACCTCATGGACGGTCGTCTGCCCGAAGGCGACGTGGTGGTCTTCGACGACGACGGCGGCTACCACGCCACTGTCGCTGCCGAGCTGCTGGCGAAAGCCGGCTGCCGCGTGCACTTCGTCACGCCCGAGGACGTGGTCGCACCCTGGGGCCAGTTCACGCTCGAATACCGGCATGTGCGCAAGCGCCTGGCGGCGCTGGGCGTGCAGGTGCAGGTGTCGAAGCTCGTCACCGGGTACGCCGGCCGCGAACTCCGTCTCGCGGATGCCTGGTCAGGCGACGCCAGCGCAATCAGCGCCGACGCCGTGGTGGCCGTTACCGCCCGGCTGCCCGAGGACGCGCTTTACCAGGCATTGCACGCGGTCGAAGCGCAGTGGCGGGACGCCGGCCTCGCATCGGTACAACGCATCGGCGACTGCGAGGCCCCGGGGCTGATCGCGCACGCGGTGTACGCGGGTCATGCGTTCGCGCAGGACCTGGGCCACCCGGTCGGCGAGGGCGTGCCTTTCCGTCGTCACTTCCACCACCACATCGGCTAGCCTTTGTTTCCCTCTGTTCGAGATTCCGAGATGGCGCGCCGTCGTACCTGGCTGTTGCTGTTTGCACTGATGGCAGTCGCCTCCCTGGTGGTGTTTGCCTACCGCTTCGCCGTCGGGACGGATGCCCCAGCGGGGGCGGCGGGCCCGCGCGCGGCGGCCAGCACCGCACCGGACTCCCCGGTCTCGGGCGCGGTCCCTTCCACGGACAGGCCTGTGCAGCCCTTGCCCTCGCTGGACCTACCCTTGGCCGAGGTCTTGCCGGAGCTGGAGCGCCGGGCCGCCCTCGGCGAAGCCGGCGCGGCCTGCCGTCTGGCGACCGAGCTGGCCAGCTGCCAGTGGTTGCCGATGCGAAGGGAGCAACATCTGAACTGGCTGGTCGAACGCCAGCGCGTCCTTGAGAACACGGCGGCGTCCGGCGATGCCAAGGCCCTCGCCAGCTTCACCCGGCGCTTCGAGCAGCAGTCGGAGTCGCGCGAGCGGGGCTTGGCTGCCCAGGAAGCACGCTGCGCCGGCGTGACGCCACCCGACGAACCGACCATGGCCCGCCGCTGGTATCACGCGGCGCGGTTGGGCAGCCGTGTCGCGCAGCGCTACTGGGCGACTGGCAGGTCATTCCCGCCCACCGCGATGCTCAACAGCCAGGCCGAACTGGCCGTTTACCGCGCGCAGGCGCCGGACATGGCCTGGCGGCTCGTGCGCGAAGGCGACCTGCCGACGACCCTGGCGATGGCTGGCGCGCTGGCACCGTTGGATTCGCGGCGTTTCAGCTTGCTCGGCCAGGCCGTTCAGGAGGATCCCGTGGAGTCCCTGGCTCTGTACCTGCGTCTGCAGGAGACACTGGCAGAGTCGAACCCCCAGGCCCTGGATCTTCTTCAGGAGGTGGGTCACCGCATTGAATTGCTGGGAGAGCTGACCACCCCCGCGCAGCGGGCCGACGCCGAACGCAGGAAGCGGGAAATGGCGCAGTGGCAGGCGCCGCGCTGGGAAAACAATTTCCGGCACATGAACCTGCGCGCCATGCAGATCCCCGTGCCGCCAGTGGCCTGCCAT
Source organism: uncultured Arenimonas sp. (assembly GCA_963973175.1). Lineage (GTDB taxonomy): Bacteria > Pseudomonadota > Gammaproteobacteria > Xanthomonadales > Xanthomonadaceae > Arenimonas. The sequence continues at coordinate 503 of CAXAYM010000196.1, read as the reverse complement.
GCCGAGGCCGGCGAGCAGCCCATGCCCGAATTCAGCCAGGTTCGCATCGGCGACGGACCGCTCTAGTCCTTGGGGTGCCCGCGCTGGCGACATCCGGGATAATGGCGGGCTCCGCGTCCCCGAGCCTCCCGCCATGAATTCCAAGTTCCGCAAGCCGCTGCCCGGCACCTCCCTGGATTATTTCGACGCCCGCGAGGCCGTCGAAGCCCTGCAGCCGGGCGCCTGGGACGGCCTGCCTTACGTCTCGCGCGTGCTGGCGGAAAACCTGGTGCGGCGCTGCGAGCCGGCGACGCTGGACGCTTCGCTGCGCCAGCTGATCGAACGCAAGCGTGACCTCGATTTCCCCTGGTTCCCGGCGCGCGTGGTCTGCCACGACATCCTCGGCCAGACCGCACTGGTGGACCTGGCCGGCCTGCGTGACGCCATCGCCGACCAGGGCGGCGACCCGGCTCAGGTGAACCCGGTGGTGCCGGTGCAGCTGATCGTCGACCACTCGCTGGCGG
>CAXAYM010000195.1:0-4889 GCA_963973175.1 uncultured Arenimonas sp. | reverse complement strand
TGGCCCCCGTCGAGGAGCACATGGTCGGCGGCCGCCGACCCACCCTGCCCGCAGGCGCGCAGGCCGCCGGCCAGTGCCTGGGTGTAAAGCAGCGTTCCGGTGCTCGGCTGGCCGTGCGAGACCGCGATGTTGCGACGGCGCGTCGACAGCCGTTGGCCATATTCGAGCCAGCGCAGTTCCTCGACCGGCGACACCGACACGTGCGAATCCGAACCGACGCCCCAGTGGCCACCGGCCGCCAGGAACTCACGAAGTGGAAACAGACCGTCGCCGAGGTTGGCTTCGGTGGTCGGGCAGATCGCCACGGTGGCCCCGCTGGCGACGATGCCCTGCACTTCCGCCGGCACGAGGTGGGTGGCGTGAACCAGGGTCCAGTCGGGTCCGACCGGCGCATTGTCGAGCAGCCACTGCACCGGCCGTGCGCCACGCAGCGATTCGCATTCCTGGACCTCGCCGATCTGCTCGGCGATGTGGATGTGCACCGGCAACGACCGGCCCCCGATCGCGGCCAGAACCGCCGTCATCGCGTCTGCCGGCACCGCCCGCAGGCTGTGCAGGGCGACGCCGACTTCGACCGTGGGCCCGCGCCGGGACTGCAGCGACTCCAGCAGACCGAGGTAGGCGTCCAGCGAATGGCCGAAGCGCCGCTGGCGTTCGCCAAGCGCGCGGCCATCGAAGCCTCCGCTCATGTACAGGACCGGCAGCAGCGTTATCCGGATGCCGGTATCACGCGCGGCCGCCAGCAGCGATTTCGACATCGCCGCCGGGTCCTCGTAGGGACGGCCGTCGGGCTGGTGGTGCAGGTAGTGGAACTCGCAGACGCTGGTGTAACCCGCCTCCAGCATCTCTGCGTAAAGCTGGCAGGCCACCGCGTACTGGCTGTCCGGATCCAGTCGCGAGGCGAAGTGGTACATCAGCTCGCGCCAGGTCCAGAAGCTGTCCTCGGGGCGGCTCTGGCGCTCGGCCAGTCCGGCCATCGCACGCTGGAAGGCGTGTGAATGCAGGTTCGGCAGGCCGGGGATCCGCCAGTGGCCACCCGGGCTCGCGACGGGTACGACGGCGGTGGCGTCAGCGGGGGTTTCCATGCCGCGAGTTTCGCATGCGGTCGCCGCGTGCGCATACAATGCCCCGCCATGGGCGCCCTCTCCGGCATCACCGTGCTCGAACTCTCCCGCGTACTGGCCGGCCCCTGGTGCGGCATGACGCTGGCCGACCTCGGCGCCGACGTCATCAAGCTCGAATCCTTCGACGGCGACGACACCCGCGGCCTGGGTCCGCCCTTCCTGGACGGCATGTCGGCCTATTTCGCCTGTTGCAACCGGAACAAGCGCTCGCTGGCCATCGACCTGCGCTCGCCCGCGTCCCGGCCGCTGCTCGAAGCGCTGGTGCGCGACGCCGACGTGATCGTGGAGAACTACCGCACCGGCGGCGCCGAGTCGCTGGGCGTGGGCTACGAGGCGATGGCGGAAATCAACCCGCGCCTGGTGTATTGCTCCATCTCCGGTTACGGGCGCGACGGCCCCGGCGCGATGCGCCCGGGTTACGACTACGTCGTTCAGGCCGAAGCCGGTCTGATGTCGATCACCGGTCCGGCGGACGGCGAACCGAGCAAGGTGGGCGTCGCGGTCGCCGACCTGGCGACCGGCCAGAATGCCGCCACCGCGATCCTGGCGGCGCTCCTGCAGCGGCACCGGGACGGCCGCGGCCAGCGCATCGACGTGTCGCTGTTCGACACCCAGCTTTCGCTGCTGGCCAACGTGGCCGGCAATGCCCTGTTCACCGGAGTGGATGCCCCGCGGTTCGGCAACGCCCATCCCAACATCGTGCCCTACCAGTCCTTCGCCGCCAGCGACCAGTCCTTCGTGCTCGCCGTGGCCAGCGAAAAGCTGTGGGCGCAGCTTTGCCTGGCGCTCGGGCAACCGGGCTGGCGGGACGATCCGCGCTGGCACAACAACGCCGCGCGCGTGGCCAACCGCGAGTCGATCTGCGGGGCCCTGGCCGGGCTGTTCAGCACCCGGGAAGCGGCGCACTGGCTGGCGCTGTTCGAGCGCGCCGGCATCCCCGCGGCACCGATCAACGGCGTCTGCCAGGCGCTCGACCATCCCGTCGCGCACGCCCGCGGCATGCGCTACGAACTCGGAGGCATTCCCATGGTAGGCAGCCCGATCCGGTTGTCCGGTTCCCCGGCAAGACGCGAGCTGCCACCGCCGCGACTGGGCGAACACAGCGACGTGATCGCGCGCGCGGCCGGCTTCGACCCCGAAACCCTGCGCGAAGCCGGAGCCATCCGGTGATCGGGCGTCTGGCACCGCCCTGGGACCGCCTGCTGCTTGATGCCCGCCTGGCGACGCTGCGCGACGACCTGGGCGCCTACGGCGTCATCGAGGATGCGGCGCTTGCCTGGAAGGACGGCATGGTCGCCTTCGCCGGCCCGGCCAGCGAACTGCCCGGCGAAGCCGCCTCGCTGGCGGCCCGCGTCGAATCCGCCGGGGGCCGATGGATCACGCCGGGCCTGGTGGACTGCCATACCCACCTGGTGTTCGCCGGCGACCGCGCCCAGGAGTTCGAACGCCGGCTGCAGGGCGCCAGCTACGAACAGATCGCCCGCGAAGGCGGCGGCATCCTTTCCAGCGTCCGCGCCACCCGCGCCGCCGACGAGGAGGCGCTGCTGGCGGCCTCGCTGCCGCGCGCCCGTTCGCTGCGCGCCGACGGCGTGACCACGGTCGAGATCAAGTCCGGTTATGGCCTGGATTTCGACAACGAACGCAAGATGCTGCGGGTCGCGCGCCGGATCGGCGAAGAGCTGGGCATCACGGTGCGCACCAGCTACCTGGCGGCGCATGCCCTGCCCGCGGAATTCGCCGGGCGCGCCGACGACTACATCAGCGCGGTGGTGGAATGGCTGCCGCGCCTGCATGCGGAAGGCCTGGTGGACGCCGTCGATGCCTTCTGCGAGGGCATCGGCTTCAGCCCGGCGCAAACCCGGCGTGTTTTCGAAGCGGCACGCGCCCTGGACCTGCCGGTGAAACTGCATGCCGACCAGCTCAGCGACCTCGGCGGCGCAGCCCTTGCGGCCGAGTTCGGCGGCCTGTCGGCGGACCACATCGAGTGGACGAGTGACGAGGCCGTGCAGCGGATGGCCCAGGCGGGCTCGGTGGCGGTATTGCTGCCCGGCGCCTTCCACGTGCTGCGCGAAACCAAACTGCCGCCGCTGGACTCGCTGCGTGCGCATGCGGTGCCGATGGCGGTGGCCACCGACCTCAACCCCGGCACCGCGCCCTTGCAGTCGCTGCGCCTGGCGATGAGCCTGGCCTGCACGCACTTCCGGCTCACGCCGGAAGAGAGCCTTCGCGGCGCCACCGTGCACGCCGCGCACGCGCTCGGCCTGCACGACCGCGGCCGCCTGGTCGTTGGCCAGCGCGCCGACTTCGTCCAGTGGCGCATCGGCCACCCCGCCGAACTGGCCTACTGGCTGGGCGGCGACCTGGTCCACTCGGTCCACGTCGCCGGCCGCCGCCTCTAGAAGACGGGCACGAAAAAACCCCGCCGGGGCGGGGTTTTCAGCGATGGGGCCGGAGCCCCACGTGGAGCCTGCTTACTTGGCGGCAGCCTTCTTGGCCGCGGCCTTCTTCGCCGGCGCCTTGGCCGGGGCCTTCACCGAAGCGGCGGCCTTGCCGGCGGTCGGCTTGCTGACGGTCTGCGCGCGGGCATTGCCGTGGCTACCGGCGAAACGCTTGCCCTTGGCGGTCTTCTTGTCGCCCCTACCCATGGTGTTTCCTTGAAAGTGTGTGTTCGTGGGGCGCGTAGCCTAACACCGCGCAGCGCGGGCACCAAGGCGCCCGGCCGGATCAGTGGCTGTGGCCGTAGGACAGGCGCAGGTTGGCCAGGTGGGCGACGGCGATCAGCAGGCCGCCCACCGCCATCGCGACGGCATGCGGAAGCACGGAATCGTGCAGCGGCGGGTACAGCAGGGCCAGCCAGACCAGGGCCAGGCCGGGCGCCACCAGCAGCCAGGCGTGGTAAGCGCGGTGCCCGCGATACCCCAGGTAAAGGCTGACCACCGCCAGCACCGTCGCCAGGCTGGTGAAGGCCCATTCGATGCCGTGCCAGGCGACCAGACCCAAGCCCAAGGCCGGCAGCAGGGCCAGCGCGACCGGCACCAGCATGCAGTGCAGGGCGCAAACAAAGGCACCGAAGGCACCAAGGCGATCGGCCCAGGCAGGCAGCTGCAGGCGACGGCGGACCCGCGGCGCGGGGGCGGCTTCCGGGATGAGGTTCGGGGGGGTTGCGGCCATGGGGGAATGGTATAACATTTCTTAATGCAACAGTATAACATTCCGTAACCCTTCCCGGAGAATTGCCGCGCATGTCCCGCTTCCCCCGCGTCGCACCGCTTGCCCTCGCCCTGACCGTCGCACTGCCCGCCCTGGCCCAGGAGGCCTCGCCCGATCCGGACCACGCCCACGACGTTCCCCGCACCCTGGACGTGGTCGAAGTCACCGCCTCGCCGCTGCGCCAGGGCATCGAAGACCTGGCGCGCCCGGTGGACGTACTCACCGGCGACGAGCTCGACGCCCGCAAGGCCGGCACCCTGGGTGAAACCCTGGAGCGGCAAGCCGGCGTGCAGTCGGCCAGTTTCGGCGCCGGCGTCGGCCGCCCCGTCATCCGCGGCCTGGAAGGCGCGCGCGTGCAGGTGCTGGCCAACGGCGGCAGCGCCCTCGACGTCTCGACGGTCAGCGCCGACCACGCCATCGGCATCGAGCCTTTCCTTGCCGACCAGATCGAGGTTCTGAAGGGCCCGGCCAGCCTGCTCTACGGCAGCGGCGCGATCGGCGGCGCGGTCAACGTGGTGGATGGCCGCGTGCCGACCGCCCAGGTCGGCCGCACCG
>CAXAYM010000194.1:0-4899 GCA_963973175.1 uncultured Arenimonas sp. | reverse complement strand
TTTTCAGCCAAAAGCTTCGGGACTGAAGTCCCTCCCACAGAGGGGCAGCCGCCATCCGGTCCTCTTTGCCGTCCTGTTAAAAAGTGGTAAATTCGCCGCTAACCGTCCGGGAACTTTCCCGCCGGAAACGGCTCCAAGCAGAGCCAACAAGGACGCCCCCATGTCGCCGCTGCTGCGCCCCATCGCCGGAATCATGCTTGCCCTCGCGGCGGCTTCCGCGTTCGCGCAGACGCCGCCGCCGCTGTATATCCCGCAGCAGGCCGCCAGCGAAGACGACGCGGCCAACACCACTGCGCTGCCGATCCTCAACAACCGCAGCGGCCAGCTGGAAGGGTTCCTGCTGATCGACCGCGGCACCGGCCGCGACTCCTCGCTCGACCGCCTGCTGGGCCGCAATGCCGCGCCCGCCGCCGGTGCCGGCGTGGTGCTGCCGATGGACAACGGCCGCCGCGTGGGCGCCAGCCTGCAGCTCGAGGCCAACCCCACCCTGGGCCTGCTGTGCGACAACAGCGCCGTCGCGCGCAGCGTCGGCCAGCTGGCGCAGCACTGCCTGGCCGCCAACCTGGCCAATGCCGGCACCGCGATCCCGCTGGCGCTGTCGCGCCCGGGCATCCGCGCCAACGCCACCTTCGAAGGCGACCGCAGCCGGCTTACCGCCAGCGTGGGCCTGAACCAGTTCGACACCGAATCGCCGCTGCTGCTGCCGGGTGCGCGTTTCGGCGGCGCCCAGAGCGACCTGATCCTGAGCCTGGCCGGCGCCAACATCGAAGAAACCGACATCGGCCTGCTGGGCGAGATGCAGGTGGGCCAGACCGGCTGGATCAGCATCGGCGGCACCTTGGCCCGCGCCCGCATCGTCGGCGCGAACCAGCTGCCGGGTGGCGTGCGCCCCGAGTGGAACACCGGCACCCTGCGCCTGGAAGCCGGCTTCGGCGACTTCGGCGGCGAGATCGTCGGCCGCATCATCGAACTGCCGGGCAGCCCCGCCACCTACAGCGACGTGGGCATCGGCGTCACCTGGCGCGCCCCCTGGCAGGCCCGCCTGAGCGTCGGCGCCGCCAGCGTCGCCACCCGCGGCCAGAACCCCTTCAGCAACGCCACGGACGACGAGGAAGAATCCACCCGCGTCCCCTACATCCGCTACGAGCAAGACCTCTGACGCACCCGCGTTGTGGGAGGGACTTCAGTCCCGATTGCCTTTGGGCCAACAGCATCGGGACTGAAGTCCCTCCCACGGTAACCCACCGGTTCTGTGATGCAGTTCCTCGGCCTTCACGCCGCCTCCACGTAGCATCCCGCTCATGCCGCGCACCCTTCGTGCGCGCCCTGTCGCCTTACCCCCGGACCGCGATGACCCTGGCCTTCCGCCACACCCCAGACCGCCTGGCCCGCCCGCGCGCATGCCCAATCCTTGACGGCGGTCGCATCAGGACCCCGTCGTGACCCGGGCGCTCGACGGCCCGGCCGCCACCGCGCTGGACGCCCTGCCCTGCGCGCTGCTGAGTTTCGATGCCTCCGGCCGCGTCTGCGGCCATAACGCGCGGCTGCTGCAGCTGCTGGGCCGCAGCGCCCGCCACCTGAAGGGCTGCCGCCTCGACACCCTGCTCAGTGCCGGCAGCGCGATGTTCCTACGCACCTACGTGCTGCCGCTGCTGCTGGGCCATGGCCAGGCGGACGAGATCTCACTGGACCTGCTGCACGCCGACGGCAGCGAACTGCCCGTGCTGCTGTCCGCCCGCCGCGAAGGCCTGGGCGCCGACGCCGTCGTGCACTGCGCCATCCTGCCGGCCCCGCGCCGCAGCGACGCCAGCCAGGAACTGCAGCGCGCCCGCCGCGAGGCCGAACGCGCCCGGGGCCACCTCGAGCGCGCCAACGCCGACCTGGACCGCTTCGCCGCCAGCGCCGCGCACGACCTGTCCGAACCCACCCGCAAGGTGCGCGCCTTCGGCGACCGCCTGCTGCAGAGCCGGCGCAGCCAGCTGCACCCCGACGACCTGGACTACGTGCGACGCATGCTGGCCGCCGCCGAACGCATGCAGGCCATGATCGACGGCCTGCAGCAGCTGTCCCGCACCGGCCAGGACCGCGGGCCCGGCCCGCGCAGGCCACTGGCCGAGGTGCTGCGCGAGGTACTGGAGGAAAGCGACCGCCACATCACCGCGGCCGCCGCGCAGGTGAGCGTGGGCGAGCTGCCGGAGGTCGAGGTTGATGCCACGGCCGTGGCCCAGGTGCTGCAGAACCTGCTTTCGAATGCGCTGAAATACCGCCGCGAAGGCGTGGTGCCCGAGATCCGGATCGACGGCGGCTGGCTCGAAGACGCCGACGCCCCCACCTGGTGGCTTCGCCTGCGCGACAACGGCACCGGCTTCGCGCCCGAACACGCCCACCGGCTGTTCGAACCCTTCCTGCGCCTGCACGACAAGCACAAGTACCCCGGCGCCGGCCTGGGCCTGGCCACCAGCCAGCGCCTGGCCCGCGGCCTGGGCGGAAACCTGGAGGCAGAGGGCGCGCCCAACGAAGGCGCCAGCTTTACCCTGACGCTGCCGGCCTGAGGCCACGCGAAAAATTCATCTCCCCACGCGTGCCTGCTTGCGGGAAAGTCCCCCGGACCCGCAAGCAGATGCCGTCATGAGCCCGCGTATCAAGACCCTGGCCCTGGTCATCCTGGCCCTGGCCATCACCGCCGCCGTTTTCATGGCCGGCCGTTGCGTGGGCGCGGCCCAACTCTGACACCTGTGGGAGGGACTTCAGTCCCGATCCGCCACCCGCAGCCGAAGCACGAACCCCTGCGCCTGCATCGCCGACAGCAGCTGCTCCAACTCCTGCCGATCCCCCCGCCGCACAACGAAAGCCCGACCGGCGCGCAGCTCGGCATAAGCCTCGTCCGCCTCCCGGTGCAGAAAGATGCGCAGCGCCTCGAAGGTGCGCACCGGCTTGTCCAGCAGCCGATAGTGCGACACCAGCTCCAGCACGAATTCGCCCACGGACTCGTCGTGGGTATCCATATCCCCGTCCATTAATCCCCCTGGCGTCGCGAGGGAGATTAACGGGCCAGCAGGTGCTGGTACGGGAGAAAATTTCTTGCTAACCGCCGGCATGAGGCCTGAGGCGCGGCAGCAAGAAGGGCTACTTCTGTTCCTGCCAGTTCCCTTGGTTATCAGGGCGCACTACCACCCGCCTCTTTATTGAGGGGCAGCAATTCGCGTCACCCTGGGCATACTCGCGGGTCTCGAACACCAAGCCATTGTCGGCGCTTCCAATCAGTCTCGCCCCTTGAGGGAGCGAAATGCGGACAGTAGGCGAGGATCGTTCAATATCCACGAAATACGATGTGCCAATCCCGATCTTGATGACGCTGACATTGGTCGTGACTGTAGCTGAGCCTCCCAAACATCCAATATCCCCCTGCCAGACCACCAGGTACTCGGCGTCCGAGCGATCATCCATCGAAGTGAAGGGAGAGATGACCACGACGTCTTCCGGACCGATAGGGGAGTGCTCACAAGAGACGGCCGTAGCATATGCAGAAGCCGCAGCCACTACCTGCTGCGTGATCTCCCACTCCGAAACAGACTCCTGTGCTGATCCCGTTCCGGCCACCAGCAACGCAATCGCGCAACAGATCGTCTTCTTCATCCACGCTCTCTCAATTTAGGGATCAGAGAGCCTAGCGCAAGACGCGAGGACGCACTCCTGAAAGTTTCTCAGTGACCGGCGGAATTCGATCCGCTACTACAAAGCCGGCTCAGATCAGACGTCGTAATACTTCCGGTACCAAGCAACGAACTTCGCCACGCCCTCCTCCACCGGCACCACCGGCCGGTAGCCGACGTTGGCGATCAAGTCGGACACGTCCGCCTCGGTGTCGGGCACGTCGCCCGCCTGCAAGGGAAGCATCTCCATCACTGCCTTCTTGCCCAGGCACTGTTCCAGTACCTCGATGTAGCGCAGCAGCTCGACCGGCTGTTCGTTGCCGATGTTGTAGATGCGGTGCGGCGCGACGCCGCTACAGGCCGGGTCCGGCGCCATCGCGTCCCAGGACGGGTCGGCCGAGGGAATGGTGTCCAGCGCCCCCACCACGCCCTGCACGATGTCGTCCACGTAGGTGAAACTGCGCTTGTGGTGGCCGTGGTTAAACACCTTGATCGGCTCGCCCGCCAGGATGGCCTTGGTGAAGAGGAACAGCGCCATGTCTGGTCGGCCCCAGGGCCCGTACACCGTGAAGAAGCGCAGCCCCGTGCACGGAATGCCGTACAGGTGGGCGTAGCTGTGCGCCATCTGTTCGTTGGCCTTCTTGGTGGCCGCGTACAGGGTTAGCGGGTGTTCGGTGGACTCGTGTTCCGAGAACGGCATCTTGCGGTTGGCGCCGTACACGGAGCTGGTGGAAGCGTAGACCAGATGCTCGACGCCGTGGTGCCGGCAGCCTTCCAGGATGTGCAGAAAGCCGGTGACGTTGCTTGAAACGTACACGTGCGGGTTTTCGGCGGCGTAGCGGACGCCGGCTTGGGCAGCGAGGTTAATGACTCGCTTGGGCTTGTGCTCGGCGAAGGCGGCTTCCACGGCAGAGCGATCGGCGAGGTCAGCGGTGATGTGGGTGTAGCCGGGCTGGCTCAGCAGTCGATCGAGGCGTGCCTGCTTCAGTGCCGGATCGTAGTAGTCATTGAGGTTGTCAAAACCAATGATCCGTTCGCCACGCGCCAGCAAAATCTGGGCGGCGTGGGAGCCGATGAAGCCTGCGGTACCGGTGATTAGGGTGCTCATAGGATTTCAGAGAACGTTGGAATGAGAATTGTAGGCCTGATTGCCCCCATGAGTTCGACTGTTCACCCCGCTACTCAACTCTTCCGCGCTCGGCCAGGGACATCAGGTACTGGCCATAGCCGTTCTTGGCCAGCGGCC
>CAXAYM010000193.1:0-4931 GCA_963973175.1 uncultured Arenimonas sp. | reverse complement strand
CGCCTCCCTCGAGCAGCCCGGCCAGGGCCGCCCAGGCCACCGCATCGCTGTCGGCGAGCGCGGGAAGGGGCCCGGCCGGTTCGGTTTCGGGCAGCACCGGGACGTTTTCGATCGGATGCGCCACCTCCGGTTCGTAGGGCATGCCGGTGGGCGGCGGCGCCTCCGCGGACACCGGCGGCGATCCGCCGGAGGCCGGGCGCGGGTAGAACTTCCACGCCAGCACGCCGCACACGGCCACGAAGGCGATGGCCAGCCAGGGGCCGGCCTTGAAGCGCTTGCTCATGTGAAGACTCCTTGCGCGGGACGCCTTCTGAGACTACGCCGTGGCGATGAAGTTCCGCGAAACGCGACGCCGCCTGCACCTAGGCCAATCGTCACTTGACGCCCCCCGGCCGCGCGCACCAGAGTCAGGCCGGTTAGCCCCTTGCCCCTGGAGTGACACGATGGACAGACGCAATTTCCTGACGATGTCGGGACTGGGCCTTGCCGGCCTGATGATGCCCTTTGGCCGGGTCATAGCCGCCGAGGAACTGGTCACTTCGCTCGACATCGCGATCAAGAAGGCGATCGCCGATGCCGCGCTGCAGGCGGCGCGCGACGCCGGGGCCAGCTACTGCGACGTCCGCGTCGGCCGCTACCTGCAGCAGTTCGTGGTCACCCGCGAGGACAAGGTGCAGAACGTGGTGAACACCGAGTCCACCGGCGTCGGCGTCCGCGTGATCGCCAACGGCGCCTGGGGCTTCGCCGCCACCAGCGACCTGAGCACGAGCGGCGTCGCCAACGCCGCCCGCCAGGCCACCGCCATCGCCAAGGCCAATGCCGGCCTGCAGACGACCCCGGTGCAGCTGGCGCCGGTGAAGGGCGCGGGTGAAGTCAGCTGGCGCACGCCGATCGTGAAGAACGCGATGGAAGTGCCGATCAAGGACAAGGTGGACCTGCTGCTGGGCGTCAACGCCGCGGCGATGGGCGCCGGCGCCAATTTCGTCAATTCCACGCTGTTCCTGGTCAACGAACAGAAGTACTTCGCCTCGACCGACGGCAGCTACATCGACCAGGACGTGCACCGCATCTGGGCACCGTTCACGGTGACCGCCATCGACAAGGCCAGCGGCAAGTTCCGCACCCGCGACGGCCTGTCCTCGCCGATGGGCATGGGCTTCGAATACCTCGAGGGCAAGCCCGGCGACCGCTTCGTCACGCCCAATGGCGTCGTCAATTACGGCCGGTCCTACGACATGACCGAAGACGCCGTGGCCGCCGCGAAGCAGGCGCAGGAAAAACTCAAGGCGCCGTCCGTGAAGCCCGGCAAGTACGACCTGGTGCTGGACCCGACCCACCTGTGGCTGACGATCCACGAAAACGTCGGCCATCCGCTCGAGCTCGACCGCGTGCTCGGCTACGAGGCCAACTACGCCGGCACCAGCTTCGCCACGCTCGACAAGCGCGAGAACCGGTTCCAGTACGGCAGCGACATCGTGAACCTGTTCGCCGACAAGGTGCAGGAAGGCAGCCTGGGCGCGGTCGGCTACGACGACGAGGGCGTCAAGACCAAGAAGTGGGACCTGGTGAAGGAAGGCAAGCTGGTGAACTACCAGGCCATCCGCGACCAGGCCCACATCATCGGCGAATCCGAATCGCATGGCTGCTGCTACGCCGACTCCTGGTCGAGCGTGCAGTTCCAGCGCATGGCCAACGTGTCGCTGGCGCCGGGCAAGCAGAAGCTCAGCGTCGAGGACATGATCAAGGACGTCGAGAAGGGCATCTACATCATCGGCGACGGCTCGTTCTCGATCGACCAGCAGCGCTACAACGCCCAGTTCGGCGGCCAGCTGTTCTACGAGATCGAGAACGGCAAGATCACCCGGATGCTCGAGGACGTGGCCTACCAGATCCGCACGCCGGAATTCTGGAACGCCTGCTCGGCCATCTGCGACGAGTCCGACTACCGCCTGGGCGGCAGCTTCTTCGACGGCAAGGGCCAGCCCGGACAGGTCTCGGCCGTTTCGCACGGTTCGTCCACGGCCCGCTTCGACGGCATGAACGTCATCAACACCGCCCGCAACATCGGCTGACCGGCGCAGGAGCCCCGAAACCATGAGCATCTACACCGAAGAACAGGCCAAGGCGATCCTCGACAAGGTCATGAAGCTGTCGCAGGCCGATGAATGCACCGCGACGCTTTCCGGATCGATCAACGGCAACATCCGTTTCGCGCTGAACAACGTCTCGACCAGCGGCATCGTCTCCGACGCCCAGCTGATCGTGCAGTCGGCCTACGGCAAGCGCGAAGGCATCACCACCATCAACAGCTTCGACGACGCCTCGCTTGAACGCGTGGTGCGGCGCTCCGAGGAGCTGGCGCGGCTTGCGCCGGAAAACCCCGAATACATGCCGATCATCGGCAAGCAGGAATACAAGCCCTCCCCGACCTTCGTGCAGCCCACCGCGGACATCACCCCCGCGCAGCGGGCCCAGGTGGCGGCGGCGTCGATCGCGCCGTGCAAGGACGCCGGGCTGGTCGCCGCCGGCTTCCTGCAGGACGGCCAGAGCTTCTTCGCCTTCGCCAACTCCAAGGGCAATTTCGGCTACCAGAAGGCCACCAACGTCGACTACACCTGCACGGTGCGCACCGAGGACGGGCGCGGCTCGGGCTGGGTGACGCGCAACACCGGCGACATCCGCGACTTCAGCGCCGATGACGCCATCGCGGTAGCCATCCAGAAGGCGCGTGATTCCGCCGAGGCCAAGGCGCTCGAGCCCGGCAAGTACACGGTGATCCTGGAGCCGGCCGCGGCCGCCGGCCTGATCAGCTTCATGATGTTCTTCTTCGACGCCCGCCAGGCCGACGAGGGCCGCAGCTTCCTGTCGAAGAAGGGCGGCGGTACCCGCCTGGGCGAACAGGTCTACGACCCGCGCGTGAACATCATGGCCGACCCCTGGCATCCGGAGGCGGCGGTGATGCCCTGGGACGAACAGGGCCTGCCGCGCGAGAAGCACGCGATCATCAAGGATGGCAAGGTCGAGTACCTGCAGTATTCGCGCTACTGGGCGGACAAGCAGGGCAAGCGCGCCGTCGGCCAGCCGGGCAACCTGCTGATGGCCGGCGGCGACAAGTCCACGGCCGACCTGGTCAAGGGCACCCAGAAGGGAATCCTGGTCACGCGCACCTGGTACATCCGCATGGTCGACCCGCAGACCGTGCTGCTGACCGGCCTGACCCGCGACGGCACCTTCTACATCGAGAACGGCGAGATCAAGCACCCGGTGAAGAACTTCCGCTTCAACGAGTCGCCGGTGATCATGCTCAACAACATCGAGGAGCTGGGCAAGCCGGTGCGCATCAGCGGCGACGAATCCCCGTTCACCATGATGATCCCGCCGATGAAGCTGCGCGATTTCACCTTCACCTCGCTCTCAGACGCGGTGTGATCGAGACCGGGAGGGGAAACCGCATGCAGCGCCGCGCTTTCCTCTCCCTGCTGGCCGCGGCTTTAGGAGGGGCTTCAGCCCCGAAGCTTTTCGCCCAGAGCTTCGCGACTGAAGCCGCTCCTACAGGGGCTGGCGCCGCTGCCGACTACGACTTCTGGTTCACCCGCCTGATGTACGACTCCGGCGACTGGGACGTGGACCAGCGCATGCCGGCGAACATCATCACCTCGCTGATCGACTACACCCGCCTGCGCGTGGACCCGAAGGAACACGTGCTGGCCCTGGCCGACCCGCGCATGCTGCAGGCGCCGTTCTGCTACCTGGCCGGCCACAAGCTCGTGGAGTTCAACCCCGACGAGCGCCGCAACTTCGAAACCTACGTGCGCAACGGCGGCTTCGTGTTCGTGGACGACTGCAACCACGACATCGACGGCCTGTTCGCGAAGTCCTTCGAAACCGAAATGGCGTCGATCTTCGGCCCGCGTGCGCTGCAGAAGCTTTCGAACCGGCACCCGATCTACTCGAGCTTCTTCCGTTTCGACGGCCCGCCCACCACGGGCTTCGAGCTCAACGGCTGGGGCGACGACCTGGTGCACGACTACCTCAAGGGCATCGAGATCGACGGCCGCCTGGGCGTGCTCTACAGCAACAAGGACTACGGCTGCGAGTGGGACTACGACTGGCGCAACAAGCGCTGGCTGGCCGAAGACAACACCAAGTTCGCCGTCAACATCGTGATGTACGCGCTGACGGCCTGACCCGGATGGAACCGTGATGACGACCCAAACCCCACACGACCTGCAGGCCCTGCTCGACCGGATCGTCCCGCTGCGCGAGGCGATCGGCCAGGCCATCGTCGGCCAGCACGACGTGGTCGAGCAGCTGCTCACCGGTTTGCTGGCCGGCGGCCACTGCCTGCTCGAGGGTGTTCCCGGCCTGGGCAAGACCCTGCTGGTGCGCACGCTGGGCCAGGCCCTGGAGCTCGGCTTCCGGCGCGTGCAGTTCACGCCCGACCTGATGCCCAGCGACATCCTGGGCACCGAGATCCTGGAAGAAGACCACGGCACCGGCCACCGCCACTTCAAGTTCCAGCCTGGCCCGGTGTTCACCCACCTGCTGCTGGCCGACGAGCTCAACCGCACGCCGCCCAAGACCCAGGCCGCGCTGCTCGAGGCCATGCAGGAACACACCGTCAGCTACGCCGGCACCACGCACGCGCTGCCGGAACCGTTCTTCGTGCTGGCCACGCAGAACCCGCTGGAACAGGCCGGCACCTATCCCCTGCCTGAGGCCCAGCTCGACCGCTTCCTGCTGCATATCCGCGTGGACTACCCGAGCGAGGCCGAAGAGCGCGACATCATCGAACAGACCACCGGCGGCCGGACGCCGAAGGTGCCCCGCGTGATGAGCGGCGACGACGTGCTGGCGCTGCAGGCCCGCGTGCGCGAAGTGCACCTGGGTGCGGACCTGCTGGACTGGATCACGCGCCTGGTGCGCGCGAG
>CAXAYM010000192.1:0-4935 GCA_963973175.1 uncultured Arenimonas sp. | reverse complement strand
CCAGCCGGCCTGGGCCGTGTTCAGCGGCGGCCGTCCGCGGCCGGCGCCCGATGGCGCGCTTTACCAGGACAACGGGTCCTTGCCGGCCGATGCCGGCACGCCCTGATCGCCGCGCCCGCGGCGACGCCGCCGAAGACGCGGCGCGCCGGCTCCTGGAAGGCGAAGGCCTGCACATGCTGGCCCGCAACGTCAGCTACCGCTTCGGCGAGATCGACCTGGTGATGCGCGACGGCGGGGTGATCGTCTTCGTCGAAGTGCGCTACCGCCAGGACGCGCGCTTCGGCGGCGGCCTGGCCTCGGTCGATCGCCGCAAATGCCGCCGCATCGTGCTTGCAGCCCGCGCCTGGCTTGCCCGGCAGCCCGCCCTTGCCGACAGCGCCTGCCGTTTCGACATCATCGCGGCGTCGCCCACCGGCCTCGACTGGCACCGCGCGGCCTTCACGCTCGATGACCTGTGAATCCCGGGGTTTGGCCTACACTCGCGCCATGACCGAACTGCCCGCCGCGCTGGCCGACGAGCTGCAGTCCCTGCTGGGGCCGGGTGGGCTGTTGCTCGATGCCTCCGAGCGGCTGGTTTATGGCTACGACAATTCGCGGCGTCAGGGCCTGCCGCTGGCGGTGGCGCTGCCGACCGACGCGGCGCAGGTGCAGGCCCTGGTGGGCCTGTGCCGCGACCATGGCCTGCCGATCGTCGCGCGCGGACGCGGCACGAACACCACCGGGGCCAGCGTGCCCGGCGAGGATGCGCTGGTGGTTTCTTTCGAGCGCATGGACCAGGTGCTGGCGATACGGCCCGGCGACCGGGTCGCGGTGGTGCAGCCGGGCCTGCTCAATGGCGACCTGCAGGCGGCGCTGGCGCCGCACGGCCTGTTCTGGCCACCCGATCCCACCAGCGCCGCCTTCAGTACCGTCGGCGGCAACCTGGCCTGCAACGCCGGCGGTCCGCGCGCGGTGAAGTACGGCGCCAGCCGCGACAACGTGCTGGCGCTCAGGGCCGTCACCGGCAGCGGCGCAGTGGTCAGCTTCGGCGCGGCCACGACCAAGGGGGCCAGCGGCTACGACCTGTCGCGCCTGCTCATTGGTTCGGAGGGCACGCTGGCCCTGATCGTCGAAGCCACGCTGAAGCTGACGCCGCTGGCATCGCAGCGTCGCGCCCTGCGCGCGCTTTACGCCGACGTGGATTCGGCCGCGGCTGCCGTCGCGCGGCTGATGGCGCAGCCGGTCACGCCCTCGATGCTCGAGTTCATGGACGGCGACTGTGTGCGCCTGGCGCGCGAGGTCGGCGGCGCCGATCTTCCGGCCGAGGCCGGCGCGCTGCTGATGATCGAAGCCGATGGCGACGCGGCCGTGCTCGATGCCGCGGTTGCCGCGCTGGCACGGGCCGCCGAGGGGCCGGGCTGCCTGTCGGTCGAGTCCGCCGCCGACGAAGCCGCCGGCGCCGCCCTCTGGGCCGCGCGCAAGGCGCTTTCGCCGGCGCTGCGCACGCTGGCGCCGGGCAAGATCAACGAAGACGTGGTGGTGCCAGTGTCGCGCATCCCGGCGCTGGTGCAGGCGGTGCAGGACGCCGCGGCCGCGCAGGCGCTGCCCATCGTCTGCTTCGGCCACGCCGGCAACGGCAACCTGCACGTCAACATCCTCTACGACCCGGCCGACGCCGGCGAATCCACGCGCGCCGCGGCGGCGCTGGAGTCGGTGTTCGATGCGGTCATCGCGCTGGGTGGACAGGTGTCGGGCGAACACGGCATCGGCCTGGTCAAGCGCGAGCTGCTGGCGCGTTCGCTGGACCAGGGCACGCTGGCGCTGATGCGCGCGATCAAGGCGCAGTTCGACCCCGCCGGCATCCTCAATCCCGGCAAGGTGCTGCCGACGATCGCGGGGGAGCGTCGGTGAGCCGCCCGCGCAGCGAACTCGAGCAGCTGCTTGGCGAGATCCGCGCCTGCCGCATCTGCGAGGCCAGCCTGCCGCTCGGGCCACGCCCCGTGCTGCGTGCCAGCGACACCGCGACGCTGCTGGTGGTCGGACAGGCGCCCGGCACGCTCGTGCACGGCAGCGGCATCCCCTGGGACGACGCCAGCGGCGTGCGCCTGCGCGGCTGGCTCGGCCTGGACAAGGCCGTGTTCTACGACGAGTCGAAGGTGGCGATCGTGCCGATGGGCTTTTGTTACCCGGGCCGCGGCGCCTCCGGCGACCTGCCGCCGCGCCCCGAATGCCGCGCCACCTGGCATCCGCGGCTGCTGCCGCTGCTGCCGCAGGTGCAGCTGGTGCTGGCGATCGGCCAGTACGCCCAGGCCCACTTCCTGGGCGACACCCGCCGCAAGACGCTCACCGACACGGTGCAGGCCTGGCGCGACTACGCGCCGCGCGTTTTCCCCCTGCCCCACCCCAGCCCGCGCAACACCGGCTGGTTCAAGCACAACCCGTGGTTCGACGCCGAAGTGGTCCCCGCCCTTCGCGCCCGTGTTGCGTCGGTGATGGAGGGGTCGGCCTAGTACGCGGCCAGGAGCTGCAGAACGGCCAGCGCGTAGAGGCCCGCAAGCGCGTCGTCCAGCATGGCGCCGAAGCCGCCGTGGAGCCTGCGGTCGGCCCAGCTGACCGGCCAGGGCTTGGCGATGTCGAAGGCGCGGAACAGCAGCAGGCCCGCCAGCATCCATTGCCAGCCGGCGGGGGCCGCCAGCAGCGCGATCCAGACGCCGACGTATTCGTCCCAGACCACCAGGCCCGGATCTTCGATGCGGGTGTCGCGAATGACCCAGTGCGCCGCCCACCAGCCCAGGATGAAGCCGGCGACGATGACCGCCAGGTAGGCCGGCAGCGGCAGGTCCTTCAAGAAGAACCACCAGGGCAGCAGCGCGACGACGCTGCCGACGGTGCCCGGCGCTTTCGGCGAAAAACCGCTGCCGAAGCCGGAAGCGATCCAGCCCAGCGGATGTTTCATCAGGCGCCGGCGGGTGCCTTCGGGAAGCTGGCTCACGCGTGGCCGCCTTCGAAATGCTGGTAACCGGCGGCCGGCAGCGTCCAGGCGCCGCCCTCGGGTGTCAGCAGGCGCAGGCCCGGTTCGGCTTCGACCTGGCCCACCACGGTTGCCAGCAGTTCCAGCGCCGCCATGGCCTGCTCGATGTCGAGCGCGTGCGCGGCCGGTGCGGTGAAACACAGCTCGTAGTCGTCGCCACCGGTGAGCTGGAGCTGCCAGCGGCGGTTCTCGTCGAAGTGGTCGGCGAGCGTGCGTGAACAGGGCAGCCGACCGAGATCGAGCCGCGCGCCGGATCCGCTGGCAACCAGCACATGGCCGAGGTCCGCGGCCAGGCCGTCGCTCAGGTCCACGGCCGCGCTGGCCAGGCCACGAAGGGCGAGTCCGGCCTGCACCCGCGGCGTCGGACGGTCCAGGCGATAGCGCAGCTTGGCCGAGGCTGGGCCGCGCTGGCGCCACTGGGCCAGGCCGCCGGCGGCATCACCCAGGGTGCCCGTCACCCAGATGTCTTCGCCCGCACGTGCACCGCTTCGCAGCAAGGCTTGGCCGGCCGGCACCAGGCCGTGGGCGGTGACCGTCATCGCCAGCGGGCCGCGCGTGGTGTCGCCGCCGACCAGGGACACGCCGTGTTCGTCGGCCAGCTCGAGGAAGCCGTCGAGGAAACCTTCCAGCCAGGCTTCGTCGCCCTCGGGAAGCGTCAGCGCCAGCGTGCACCAGGCCGGCGCGGCGGCCATCGCCGCCAGGTCGCTCAGGTTCACCGCCAGCGCCTTGTAGCCGACGTCGGCCGGCGCGGTGCCGTCGGGAAAATGCACGCCGGCGACCAGGGTGTCGCAGGTCACCACGAGCTCATGGCCGGCCGGCACCGCCAGCACCGCGGCGTCGTCGCCGATGCCGCGAACCACGTCGTCGCGCCGCGCCGCGCGGGCGCGGATGCGGTCGATCAGGGCGAATTCGCCCGGCATCAGGACCGGCGCGGCGCCTGGGCCTCGGCCGTGCGCCAGTCGGCGGCGGCGTGGTCGAGCACGCCGTTGACGAAGGTGTGGCCGTGTTCGGAACCAAACCGCTTGGTGGTTTCGATGGCCTCGTTGATCACGACGCGGTAGGGCACGTCGATGCGATGCAGCAGCTCGTAGGCGGCGATGCGCAGCACCGCGCGTTCGATCGGGTCGACCTGGTCGATGCCGCGGTCGAGGAACACCGACAGCGCGTCGTCGAGCGAGGCCAGGTTGGCATGCACGCCGCGCACCAGGTCTTCGAAGTATTCGACGTCGGCGACTTCCATGTCCTGCTCGTTGCGGAACTGGTCGATCACCTTGGTGATGGCCGTGTCGGACATCTGCCAGGCGTAGAGCGCCTGCAGCGCACGGCGGCGAGCGCGCGAACGCGCCTGCGGGTCGACGCCGTCGAGTCGGGGATGTTTCATGCCAGTTTCCCAATCAGGTTGGCCATCTCGATCACCACCAGCGCGGCTTCTTCGCCCTTGTTGCCGTGGGTGCCGTCGGCGCGCGCCTCGGCGTGCGCGTAGTCTTCCACCGCCAGCACGCCGTTGGCCACCGGCACGCCGGTGTCCAGGCCCACGCGCATCAGGCCGCGGGCGCATTCGTCGGCGACCTGTTCGAAATGGCGGGTGTCGCCGCGCACCACGCAGCCAAGGGCGACGATGCCTGCGTAACCCAGTCGGTCGAGCGCATTGGCCGCGGCCACGGGCAGCTCCCAGGCGCCGGGCACGCGGATCACGTCGACGGCGTCGGCCGGCACGCCGTTGCTTTCGAACGCACGGCGCGCGCCGTCGACCAGCGCATCGGTGATGCGCGGGTTCCAGCGGCTGGCGATGATCGCGAAACGGGCCGCGGCGGGGCTGCGGACGTCGCCTTCGTAGTGGGCCATGGGCTCGGGATGGGGTGAAAGGACCGCCAGTTTACCGCGCCCGGCCTGCCTCGACGTATTCGACGACTTCCAGGCCGTAA